>CAYXCE010000223.1:0-2644 GCA_964463395.1 uncultured Pseudothermotoga sp. | reverse complement strand
TGTACAATCTCTTCAGCTTTCAAGATGAATCTTTCCAGTTCAACCTTAGATTGTTCGTCAAGCACCACGTTCACGTGTTTTTTCTCTCTGGGGATGAGTATCTTTCCTGTGGCATTCACGCCTTTCTTTTCAAGCTCACTGAGATAATAAAGAAGCTGCATGCGAGCACCTTTGAGAAATTTCGAAGATTTCTTTATCTCACCGACGATGAGTAATTCACCCTGCTCGAAAATCAAGTCGATCTTTAAACCAGGAAGACTTATTTCATGGATGCCTTTGTCCCTGTAGCTTTCCTCGTGTATCAATCTCCCTATCTCGATGAAAGGATTTGACTGATCTGGCTCAATTTGATGGGCGATGAACCAAGCTTCGCGTTCACAAACGGTAAGACTCAACAAGACAGATCCGCTTATCAGAAAAACACCCCCCACGGCGGGGCTGGGGTGAAAAAATCATTTAGAAGGGAACTGTTCTTCGTTATTGGACTTTTTCTTTCTCTCGAAGAACTCCTTGAACTCTTCAACCGTTATGGGAACGATCGTTGAGCCGCAACGTTCACAGATGAGTTTGTCACCTTCGAGGTTGGCCGCCGAATAGTAAATTTGTCCACAAACAGGACAGCGGTAATATATGAACTTCACCCCCCAGACACGCGTTGATTTGTTCAACCTTCATTGTTATAATAACACAGTTTAGTCAACGTACAAACAAATTTTACCACAACGTCCAAACTGATCGTTCGATGTCGTTCACTTTTCAAAGACCTCGAGCTATTCCACTTTTATTGATCCATCTACTCTTTGAGTTCTGACAGTTTTTAATAGAGATTGAACATAAACGCTTAAAATGTTCTTGGAAATCAAATGCGGAGGGAAAATGAAATGAACCTTGCAGTCAGTTCGGTGGCGTTCAAAGATGTTGAAGAAACACGAGATTTCTACGTTGAACTGAATATTCCTATAGAACTAGGCGTAAATTTGGACAAAGGTCAGCTCGATTTTCTCGATAAAGCAAAGGTCAAGGCCCGTTCGGTTCATGTACCATGTCCAAAAAGTTTCATGCTACCGAACTTCGCTGCTTTTGATGAATCGGTACTGAATTCGAGCAGAGAAATTTTTCTGGAAAGTTGCCGAACGGCGTTCAGGTTCAGTTGCAATATCGTTTCATTGCATCCAGGTTACTGTACCGACGCTCTGATACCCACCGAATCTGAAGAACGAGAAAAATCTCTTCAGAGAACGACAGGTCGATCGCAAACAGTCGTTGAACCATCGTATGTGTTTGAGAAAAATTACATGCTCCATTTCGAAGCCCTCGAAAGAAATCTCAGAGAGATCACCAAGGAAATCAAAAACTTTGGTTTGAAATTGGCGTGTGAGAATCTGAACCCAAAGTACTTTTACATGGTTCAAACACCCAGTGAAATAAAAAGACTGATGGACATAGACAGTGTAAATATCTGTCTCGATCTTGGACATTTGTGGATCAGTTCTTTGGTGCATGGTTTTGAATTTTACAGCAGCGTTGAAGAGCTGGTCTCAACGGGTAAAGTGATCGAAATACATGCGAGCAACAACGATTCTTCCGTTGGAAAATATAACGATGCTCACGATCATCTCTACCATGGATCGATAGACTACAGAAGAGTTTTGAAAATCCTACAGAAGTTCGATCGTGAGGATTTACTATTCACGATCGAGGTGAAGCACGATCCAAGGTCGGATTTGCTTTTTCTTAAGGAGAGCGGTTTTCTAAAATAGTCGCTACGATTTTAGTTTAGGCTAACTTTCAGATTGCGTTATGGTATCATACGATGTGGAGGTGTATTTGCGATGAAGAGTCGCAAATTGCTTGTTCTGACCGCTTTGTTGATAATCCTCGGTCTACCCATCTTTGCAGCATACCCAGACAAACCGCTCACAATAATCGTGCCGTTCGCTGCCGGTGGAGGAACCGACATACTGATCAGAGAATTCGCAAAGGTTCTTTCTAAGTACTATCCGCAAACCATTATCATCGATAATGTTCCTGGTGCAGGCAGTGCAACAGGTTTGACAAAGCTCTACAACTCCAAACCCGATGGCTATACCATCGGAGTACCAGGAACACACCTCTTGACGGCTGAGTTGAGCGGTTTCACCAGCTTTTCATGGAAAGAGTTGAAACACATTGCGGTTTTGAACACGGAGCCTTATGTGCTCGCAGTCAAATCGACAAGTCGATGGAAAACCATACAAGAGCTGATGAAGGAAGCCGAACAGAAACCTTTCACAATCACGTTGGGCACAGCGGGGGCAGGCACCCTGACCGATATTGTCGCGAACACGATAAACCACAAAACATCTGCAAAGTTCGTCGTAGTACCCATGCAAGGCGGTGCGGGTATCAGGACTGGTGTGCTCGGAGGTCACATCGATGTCGGCATCTTCAGTGCCTCAGAAGTTCTTCCCTACGTTGGACCGGCTGGAGAGATGAGAGTACTCGCGACACTCGGAGAGAACCGCGTCTCGCTCTTTCCAGACGTGCCGTGTTTCGGTGAACTCGGATACAAAGACATACCTGCAGGTTCTGTGAGAGGCCTTGCGTTCCCACCAAAAGTTCCAGAAGATGTGTTCAAAACCTTCGAAGAAATCGTCATCAAAGC
>CAYXCE010000222.1:0-2664 GCA_964463395.1 uncultured Pseudothermotoga sp. | reverse complement strand
ACAAGGCGCACTCGAAGTTGAGCGTCAGTTTTTCATCGCCCACCGAGATGGATTTTTTCTTCAGCTCAAAAACACCCTTGTTCACATCGAACGGAGCCGAAAAACCTTCAAAGTTCCTCTGAAGGAAGGTGAGAAAACCGTTCTTCATGGGCTGTTGTACATAGCTCTTCAGCTCTTCCCGAGAAAATCCGTTCGAAGATTGCCCATCCGAAAGATAACCGAGCAACTCTTCCTTCCTGTACAAATCGACGAGCGCGGCGAAGGTCAAAAGTTCGTCCTTCGCGAGTTGAAGCGAGACGCTCGTCGTTTTTAGGTTGGCCCCACCGAACAGGTCCACCAGCTGTCCCTTGACGGCCGTCAGATCGCTGTCTATGGAGAAGACGAAACCGTCCCCACTGCTCTCGGCGAGTACCGTTCTACCATCTTTCCAGTAGCTGTACTTCTCCACGACCAGATAAGCCGCCTGAGAGATGAATCTACAAACTCTATCTGGTTTAGCGATCGTGCTCAAAAAGATGTCCATACCGAGGGTGAGTTCACCGTTTTCGATCACGCCCTTCTTGGCGAGCAGTTCCTGTTCGTTCCCTTTGAGCGGAACGTTCACGTTCGAAAGTAGACCCAATTGGTTTTTCTCCTCGAAGATCTTTCCAAGGTAAGCGAGCTCTTCTAAAGTGAGCTTCACATCGATGCCCCCTCTCAATCGTTTTTGATCAAAGGCTTCACGTGCATCTCGCTGGTGTACGCCGCAGCGGTCTTGGCGCTCTGGAGTTTGAACTCTCTGAACATTTTTCCGGCGACGAGCGTGGACACACTCTTCCCCGTGGGGGATCTCAATATGGCATCGTTGCTCTTTGGGAAGCTGAGGTCCAAGTTCGAAAGCTCCGGATTCCACCAGCTCGATCTGTTCTTCGTCACATCGCCACCGTACCCTTTACCACCCACGGTTTTCGCGAAAGCTTCGAAGCTGTTGCTCACCGCCGAATCGATGAGACTCTCTTTGAAACCTTCCCAGCCTTTGTCGATGGTCCCACCTACGGTCGAGCCGACCGTTTTGAACGCCGCCTCTTTCCAAGGACTTGAGAACCCTATGAAATCGCTCGCGATGTCTGTGCCGGTGCTGATGGCCTTTCCCAGGGTGATACCTTCACCTTCTTCGTCCGGTACGAAGGCTTTCGCACCCTTGTAGATGGCCCTGACCGCTTTTCCAGGCATACCCGTGCACGCGGCCAAACCATCAATGGCGTTGTCGGTGATTATCTGAGTGACTTTCGCCGTTTTGTAAGCGCTGTCCCACCACTTCGCATCTTCCCTGTATTTCTCCGCCGCCTGGGCGTCCTTATCGATGTTCTGCGAGATCACGTCTTTCAGTTGGTCCCTGCTCACACCGTACTTTTTCTCGAGATTTCGAATGTATTCTTCGCGGGCATCTTCTTTCATCTTTTCTACCTTCGTCGGTTCCATCATCTTTTGCCGTTGCTGTTCGATCCAAGACCTCTCTTTTTCCAAGTTGGGAAGGACTATTTTTTCGTAAACTTCCCAGTTGAACAGGTTCCCATCTTCCGTTATCCATTCGCCCGTCTGCGGATCGTAGCTCACCTCTTTGACCCTCCCACTGTGATCGACGACGACTTTCAAGGTGACGGGCGAAGGCTTCTCCGATTCTATCGAAACCTGTTCTGGTGCGTTCTTCTCTTGAGGAACTTCGAATTCCTCCGTTTGAACCGTTTCTTCCACTGGAACTTCTTCGTATTCTTCTTCAGGTTCTTCAGAAACTTCAGTTTCACTGGTCTCCTCGGCCGAAGTACCAGCTTTTTCCTTCGCTGCCTCCCTGGCTGCGGCCCTGCGCGCCGCGCCCCTTCTGGCGCGCGTGTAGTCTGCGAAAGTTTCGGCGACACCACCCGGTTTTGGCTTCAAAAGTTCTTGAAGGGCATAACCTATCACGGAGACCAACGGTGGAAAGAGCAATCCCACCGCGGCCTGTTCCGGTGAGCTCGGTCCCGGTACGTTTCCAGCACTGCCGAGCTTCTTCGTCGTGGCGAAGATCACGAACGGTGGGAGGTTCTCCATGTATCTGTAGCCATCCCCATTGATCATGTAATCGTTAATGTCGGTCCCGAGGTGTGGATCGTTCATCCTGATGTACTTCGCATGACCAACGATCGTCAATCCCGGTGTCAAGCCCGGCCGAGTTTTAAAAACAAAGGTCACGAGCGCGGAAGTTTCCCCGACGATGAATCTGTTCACGAAGGGCATGTCCGTGAAGTTCAACTGCAGGAGAAACTGACACTCGATTGAATCTTTAGTCCTCTCAACGATCTTGCAGGCTTGCGAGAATGGAAAGATCTGACCTTCATAGCTCGCCTGAACTTTTCTGCCAGTCTGCTCTTCCAAAAGTTTCACTACCTGTTCTAGATCTATCTTCCCCACGAGTTCTATGAAATCACCGTGATCGATCACTCCGATGTCGAACAGTTTCACTTCGAGCGTCGTTTTTTCCGAAGGTCCCCTCAGCGTTCTCGTCCTGACGATCTTGAAATTGATCTTGTAACTTCCCGTGAAATCGAACGGAGGCTCATAAGGGAAAGATTTCAACGCGTAGATCGCTCTTCCATCTTTTTCGTAGTTCACGACAGATTCGTCCGACATTCTCACCGTGTACGTACC
>CAYXCE010000221.1:0-2672 GCA_964463395.1 uncultured Pseudothermotoga sp. | reverse complement strand
TACACAAGATGCGCCATGTGCGGTAGAGCAAAATCCGTCTACAGAGAATTTGGCTTGTGCAGGGTTTGTTTCAGGAAGATGGCGTTGGAAGGTAAGCTCCCCGGAGTCAAGAAGGCAAGTTGGTGAAGAGGAGGGAGAACGATGTGGAGCGACCCGATAGCCGATATGCTCACGCGAATCAGGAACGCCAATGTCGTGTTCAAAGAATATGTGGATGTACCAGCATCGAATTTGAAACGTGCGATTTGTGAAATACTGAAGCGCGAGGGTTTCATCCAGGATTACAAGTATATCGAAGATGGTAAGCAAGGCATACTGAGGATACATATGAAGTACAAGGGATTGAGGAAAAGTCGCGAAAGGGTCATTCACGGTATCGTGAGGGTTTCCAAACCTGGTAGACGTATTTACGTTACGAGGGATGAGCTGCCGAAGGTCAAGAATGGCCTAGGAATAGCCATACTCACGACCTCGAAAGGTGTCGTAACTGACAAGGAAGCTCGAGAACTTAGAGTCGGCGGAGAAGTCATCCCTTACATTAGGTGAGGAGGTGAAAACATGTTGAAGCTCGCAAAGAGACCCATAGTCGTGCGTGCAGGTGTCAACGTCCAGGTTCAGCCCGACACGATAACAGTTAAAGGACCGAAGGGGACACTGTCTCAAAAGTTATCCCCTTACGTACAGATTGAAATAGAGGGCAACAAAATTTGGGTCAAGCAGAACGAGGAAGCATTGATAAGGAGGTCCATGAGGCGCGTCCTCAAAATGTTCCAGGGAACCTACTGGTCCTTGATCAGGAACATGGTGGTTGGCGTGACCAACGGCTTTGAAAAACAGCTCGAAATCATAGGCGTTGGATACAGAGCTCAGGCGCAGGGTAACAAGTTGACACTTCAGGTCGGATACACACACCCTGTTGTACTAGAAGCACCAAATGGTATCACTGTTGAAACGCCCACTCCAAACATCATCATCGTGAGAGGCGCTGACAAGCAAAAGGTTGGTCAGTTCGCCGCACAGATTAGATCTTACAGAGAAGTGAATGTCTACAGCGGCAAGGGTATCAAGTACAAAGATGAAGTTGTGAGGAGAAAAGAAGGAAAGAAGGCATAAAGGGGGCATTTGATGTGATAAAGAAAGAGGATAAAAATTTGAGCAGAATCAAAAGACATTTGAGGATCAGAAAGAAGATCAAAGGTACACCCGAAAGGCCTCGCTTAGCAGTCTTCAAGAGCGAAAAGCATATCTATGCACAGATAATCGACGATACCAAGGGTCACACCCTCGTTGCGGCTTCAACCCTTGACAAGGAACTTCGTGACAAACTCGTTAAGACTTACAATGTTGAAGCAGCGCGGGAAGTTGGAAAGTTGATAGCGCAACGTGCTTTGAGTTTGGGTATCAAAAAGGTCGTTTTCGATCGTGGAGGTTTCAAGTACCACGGTAGAATCAAGGCGTTAGCAGATGCTGCGAGAGAAGCAGGATTGGAATTCTGAGGAGGTGTGAGTGAAAAATGGTGGATGAGATATTGGAAGAAGAAGTTGTGAAGAGAGAGTCCGAAGAATTTGAAGAGCGTATCGTTGAGATAAGAAGAACGGCCAAGGTCACAAAGGGTGGAAAAACTCTCAGTTTCAGGGTTCTTGCTGTTGTTGGAAACAGAAAGGGAAAAGTAGGGGTCGGAATAGGTAAGGCCCGTGAGGTCCCAGATGCGATCAGAAAAGCTCTAAACGATGCTCGTGCGTCTTTGGTGGATGTACCTTTGTATAGGGGAACGATACCTCATGAAGTTGAGGCAAAGCAAGACGCTTCCGTCATTTTGCTGAAGCCTGCCGCACCAGGTACAGGAATAATAGCTGGTTCTGTCGTAAGAGCTGTCGTTGAACTCGCAGGAATTCAGAATGTTCTCACTAAAGCCCTCGGCTCAACGAATCCTGTGAATTTGGCACTCGCCACCGTGAAAGCTTTGAAAAGCTTGGTACCGCCCGATAAGGCGGCAAAATTGAGGGATCTTAGCATTGGTCAGGTTATTCGTGGAGCGAAAAGGGAGGCTTGAGTCATGGCGAAGCTCGTTGTGGAACTCGTCAAAAGCCCCATCGGATACAAGTACGATCAGAGGGCCACGGTAAAAGCTTTGGGGTTAAAAAAATTACACGACAGAGTCGTCAAGCCAAAGACGCCTCAGATTCTCGGCATGATCGAGAAGGTCAAACATTTGGTCAAAGTGACCGAAATTTCGGAGGAGGAATGAGCCATGGCGTTGAGACTCGAAGATCTCAAACCGACACCTGGTTCCATGAAAGAACCAAAACGTGTGGGTAGAGGTATCGGTTCCGGTCATGGTAAGACCAGTGGTAGAGGAGACAAGGGACAAAAAGCTCGAGGTACTGGCAAGGTACATCCTTGGCACGAGGGTGGTCAAACACCATTACACAGACGATTGCCCAAAGTTGGATTCAAAAGTTTCGTTCACAAAGATTATGCGATTGTGAATTTGAGGACTCTTGAGGAGAAGTTCGATGCGGGTGAGGAAGTAACTCCAGAAAAGTTACTCAAAATGGGTGTAATAAAGAAGATAAAGGATGGGGTGAAGATCTTGGGGGACGGTGAGTTAACCAAGCCTTTGATCGTGAAAGCTCATGCCTTCAGTGAGAGCGCGAAGAAGGCCATAGAAA
>CAYXCE010000220.1:0-2672 GCA_964463395.1 uncultured Pseudothermotoga sp. | reverse complement strand
ATTGTAGACTGTACCAACATCTGTACTGAAAGTTTGCAAGCCCACAGGCAGTGTTCTGAATTTGTCTTTGTTCGTCACGATGAGTACCCACAGAAAGGCGTTCCAACTACCAACGAACTTCAAGAGGGCCACGGTCACCACCGCCGGCTTTGAAAGGGGAACTGCGATCGTCCACAGAAATCTCCAGTGAGAACAGCCGTCTATCTTCGCCGCGTCTTGAAGTTCCTTCGGTAGGGTTAGAAAATGCTGCCTCAACAAGAAAATCGCAAACACACTCACGATCCACGGAACTATGAGAGCGTAGTACGTGTCGATCCAACCGAGCCTTGAAATCGTGATGAAGTTGGGTACCAACAGCACCTCTCCTGGGATCATCATCGTGCTCAGAAAGAGTGCGAACACCACATTCTTTCCTGGAAAGTTCATCAGGGCGAAAGCATATGCAGCCATCGCACAAAGAACGATTTCTGCGAGTGTGGTCACAGTTGAAACGAAGACGGTGTTCAAATAATAGATTCCAAAAGGTGCACTCTTCCAAGCCGATACGTAGTTGTGGAAAACGTTCGCAAGCATTTCCTTGAACGTGTAATCGACTCTCACAATGTAGCGTTCATCCTCCAAATATACTGGGTGAACATTTTCCAGCACGAGTTCGATCGTTTGATTCTGTTTCAACCTCGCTTCCTTCACGAAGGAAGGGGCACGAACGAGCTCCATCAAACTCTGAATTCTAGACAGAGCAGCTCTCAATTGACTTATCGTTTCTATCTCTTCACAAACAGTCTGAAACGCTCTGAAGAATTCCCGTTCGTCCACATCGAGGGTGAGTTGTTCCAACTTGCTCAGAACGACTCTTGAGGCAGCAGAATCGTCCTGCTGAAGCCAGTTTTTCAACTGGGATAGATCTTCAAACGATCGAAAACTCTCCGCTTTAGACTTCAGAAGATTCAAAAGCTGCGAGCCAACTTGCTTCAACTGCTGTGTGTAGACCCTGACGTTTTCGATCCTGATCGAGCCCAGTTCAGAATAAAGTTTCTCGTCGATCCTTCTTTCGACTCTCTCTGCGAGCCCTTCCAGGCGGCCTTTCAATTCCTCATTCACGATGGCTCTCAGATCTTCCCGAACGTTCATCTGTTGTATCAACGACGAAAAGACGTCTTTCTTTGCCTGTTCTTTCATGAATTTGAACTTCACTTCGGACAGTTCAACTGTCTCCCGCTGAATCGACTGAAAGAAATTGTGCACGAAAAGATAAGTTTTGATCCTGTCCACAACAGTTTCTATTGGATCTACCACCCTCTGTTCGTACAGCCGGATCACCGGATTATCTCTGATGGACTCATTCAGGGTAACGATCGAAAGGCGATCGAGCCAGCCTTCCAATTGCTTCAGAATGATCTGCAATTCAGCAAGATCGAAAATGGCCCTCCTACCCCTTTTGAACGGAGTCACGGACGAGACGATATCAACACAAGCTCTTTTGGCCGACTCCATGAACTGCGAGAATTGGTCCCTGTACTCTTCGGGAATTCTGGTGATGTATCTGTACAGGATTTCGATCTGCTCGACGGCAGAGTTGGCCGTCTTCTCAACGAGATCGATGTAGTTACGTCGATCCAAATATGCATCTTTTCCATGCAGATACAAAGCGAAAAACCTGCTGAAAAACGTCTCCGCTTTGATGTCTTCAGTTAAAAGTTGCAGCACCTCTTTCTGTTCAGTTTTACCCCTCAATTCGTTCAAGAATTCTCTGAAAGTCTCATCGTCGAGCTCGCCACGGAGAAATTTCGTATCGGGTGAGAAGGAAACGGTTATAGTCCCTCTGTAGATGGGATCGTCATCTATTTGAATGCGTAGCACGTTCTGTTCAAATTCTTGCTGCACCAGCACCAACGCTTCTCTCAGCGTCAAACCTTTCCAATCCAATCCGCCGATGGAACCACGAGAAACGTTGCTTTTCACATACCAGGTTCGAGAGAAATTCTTGCTCGTCCAGATGGGTGGCCATTTCTCCACCTCGCTCCGTGTCTTGAAAGAGGTGGAGACCATCCATGCGAACGGCATGAGCATCACAACCGCTCCTATGGAAAGTAAGGTATATATCACGAAATTTCCCAGTAAGCGACGCACTTTCTCCACCTCATGACACGTACTCCACAACGTTTCTGCCCACACGGAATTGGATCAACGTGAAAACCAAGATTATGGCGAACAACACGTACGCTGCGGCACATGCGATGCCCATCCTCTGTTGCACATAGAATCTATCGAAAACGTAGTAAACCATCGTCAGGCCGCTGTTGTTGTAAGGACCTGGTAAGCCGCTGTACAGGACATAAACTTCTGTGAAGACCTTGAACGCATTTATCAGAGAGATGATCAACAGAAAGAACGTTGTGGGGCTGAGAAGGGGCCAAGTTATATGAAGAAATTTCTGCCAACCGTTGGCACCGTCGACTTCAGCAGCCTCGTAATAGGACCGATCTATGTTCTGCAATCCCGCAAGGAAGATCACCGCATCGTAACCAACCGTGCGCCAGATAGACACCATCGCTACGGTGGGAATAGTCCAACGCTCGTCTTTCAGCCAAGCTATCTTTTGAACGTTGAAGAACGAGAGAAAGTAGTTCAGAAGACCATAGGCATCGTCGAAGATCCATCTCCAAACGAGC
>CAYXCE010000219.1:0-2676 GCA_964463395.1 uncultured Pseudothermotoga sp. | reverse complement strand
GAACCGACCGGGATCTTTCAGAAACAGTACGGTCTCCTTCAACTCTTCGATGGCTTCGTCGACACCGGCCACGTCGTTGAACGTCACACGCTGTTGGCCTGGCCTGACCATCTGCGCCCTGCTCCGCGTGAAGGTGAACGCTTGGTTGTTCCGTCCAGAGATCGTCCTCATCATGAAGAAGAACATGAACAGCAAGAAACCTATGAACAAAACGTTCCCTATGACGTTGATCCAGAACGAGCTGCTCAGACCTTTCTCGCCGGTCACCCGTATGCCTTTCTCACTCAACATCTTTATGGTTTGAGAATCCTGTGAGAACCACGGCGCATAGATCTCGTAGTATTCACCACGTTTCGATATGACCCTGATCGTACCGTCGTCCCTGACGACGACCTCGGCGATACGGCCCGGATCCGTCTCAACGATCTGTATGAAATCGCTGAAACTCATCTTCGACGCACTGGTGGTGGGACTGTACAACGAACGAACCAACCAGAAGATCGAGAGTATGACGAGTGCAGCAAAGATGAGCGAGATGTAGTTCGGTCTACTTCCGTTCAAATCGTCCTGCCTCCTTTCTCAATTCAAGTATAACCCTCATCGGATCGCTTAAGAGATTGAGAACAACAAAATTATCGTTTTTTATTCTGTTTTTCAATCTTTTGTCAACATACACGTAAGGTACCCAAAGGATTATATCATCTTCCAGTACGAGGGGCATCTCGTCTCTCAAAAAGCTGGGGATTCGCGCCTCGATCATCAGATCCTTGAGCTTTTTCGACCCGATCTTGATTCCTTCCTCCCTCGCTCTGATGCGTATTGGCAATTTCACGAAAACGGATTGTTCACTCTCTACATCTTCACTGACCTTGAAGGACCAACCGTTGAAATCGTACAAACCTGGACGTTCCACGTTCAATTGACTCGTTCTTGCATGTTCTCGTTCGATGCAGACAAACTCGAAACTTTTTTCCAACCACAGTCTCTCACTCAACCTCAGTCTCCACGACGGGCCGTGCAGATGATCCAAAAATTGTCTTGCGTGCTCGAACTCGAGCCTTTCACCGAACTTTTCGACGGCTCGTTTGATCATCTCGACAACTTGGAAAGTGTCCAAGTCTTGGATCGAGAAAACCAAACGATGGTTCAACTCTACCATTCTTCGACTTTCGATGAATCTTTCCACGTGTTCTTCGAGCATCGAGCAAGAAAAGTGCAACTGCAAGAAGGCCTCTTCGACGGACGGATTGAGCTTTTTGAGAAGGGGTATCACCTGATGGCGGATGTAGTTCCTCGTATACTTCACGTCCAAGTTGGTTTCATCTTCTACGTAGCTGATATTTTTCCTTCTCGCATAATCTTCGATCTCGGATCTCTTTATGTAGAGGAAAGGCCTCACTTTGTGACCGACTTTCGGTTTCATGCACACGAGGCCAGTTGGGCCAGTTCCACGGACTATCCTGTGTACGATCGTCTCTACAAGATCGTTCAGATTGTGGGCGAGCGCTATCACGTCACACCGTAATTCGTCTTTTGCCCTCTCCAAAAACTCGTACCTCAACCTCCTCGCACCTTCCTCTACGCTCAACCTGTTTTGCTTGCAGAACTTCCCCACATCCATTCTCTCGACGTACAACTCGACCTTCAGATCTCGGCACAGGTCCTCGACGAATTTTTCGTCCCTGTTCGCTGAGGGTCTGAGCATGTGGTTGAGATGAGCCGCACAAATGCGTAGATTGAGCCTTTTTCTGAGTTGGAGTAGAACGTTCAGAAGGCTCACTGAGTCGATACCACCGGAGAGAGCGACGAGGACGTTCTGATTTGGAGAGAGCAATCCGAAATCTTCGATGAACCTCAGTACCTTGAATTCGAGTGGATCGAGAATCTTTCCACACCACCCAAAATAAAAAATGGAGCCAGCGAAGGGATTCGAACCCCCGACCTGCGCATTACGAGTGCGCCGCTCTGCCTGCTGAGCTACGCTGGCTCACACATCTACCGGATCTCATTATACATCAATTCGCCCGGTCGATCAAGTACAACCACTCTTCGGTCCCGCTCGCCGAGGCACAACTTTCTGGGGGTGGGCGGCAGCTGAACCGAGCGCCGCTCCGACCGTTCGTATACCGAACATAACATGTTGCGCTTTTTTGTCTGCCTTAAATGTACGAAAGTACAGTGTACATCTTCATTTAAGTGAAAAGCGCAACATGTTGCGCTATATGTTGCGCCATGTTGCGCTTCTTGTTATGTTCGGAAAGCGAACTGTTTTCAGTCTGAAAGAGTTCACCGATCGTTCGAACGTGGCGTACGTTCGTTTCGAATTTTTCAGGAAATGGGAGTTGAAGTGTTATATTTGGATTGAAGTTGGTTTTTTCCAAGTTGGGGGGAAGAAATTTGGGGATATTCCGAAATCGAAACTCGGTTCAAGGTTCACCAAAACTGTTCAGTGGCACAGTTTTCATCGACCCATTCGTGCTCAGATCTAAAAGCCCAACTGCGTCTGCGTCGCGTTCGAGCCAGGTTCGAGGACTGCTTGGTACACGCGTCCTCTTGGGCGGATCTCGATGGTGGTCGACGGTCTCGGTTCGGTACAGAAGTGGGGTAAAACCACAGCGAAATCCTTTTCGGGCGATGTGGACCATCGTCATGGTGCAGCGCCATACAACGCTGAAA
>CAYXCE010000218.1:0-2684 GCA_964463395.1 uncultured Pseudothermotoga sp. | reverse complement strand
GTATCAGTCAGAACGAGAAAAGGTAACGATCTCGGATCGAAGGATGTGAACGAGATCCTGAGTATCATGACTCAGGAAATAAAAACGCGCTCGCTGAAGAGTTTGTTAGAGGGATGAAAGATGGTGTGCAAAGTGATGAAAGAGAAAGATGCCTTGGTTGAACGTTTTGAAAAGCTTTGTTCAGCCGAAGAACCAACTTCTACACAGCTGTTCATAACGGATACTTTTCGCAAGGACCTTTCACCAATGCTGTTGGTGAGGAAAGACTTCGTGGAATTGTACGACTCGGGGAAATTGATCGCGCAATTTGTGAACGAACCGAGTGTTTACGATTCGATGTGGGTGTTCGTCAAGTCCTTCGTTGACAAGGAAGATGCTAAGTCTGCGTTAACCAGCTACAAGTTCGCTAGAAAGGTTATCAGTGGGATTTTGCAAGCCATGGTTGTTTTGATGGAGGTTGAGGACAAACATGGTTTTAGCCATTCTCAGAGGGTTGCCCGCCTCTGCGTGAGGATGGGTAAGAGATTGGGCCTGAACGGTAAGGAAATGAGCCTTTTAAAAGAGTGTGCAATGCTTCACGATGTGGGTAAGATCGGCATAGAGCAGCTCATGATGTACACGCCGACGCGAATAAGGATTTTCGAAAACATGCCTCAGGATCACACCGTGATGGGTGCAGTTTATCTATCATCGATTGAGTATTTGTGGGATGTTGTACCTGCAGTCAGGTCTCACCATGAGAGGTGGGATGGAAAGGGCTATCCAGATGGTTTGAAAGGAGAAGAGATACCACTCTTTGCAAGAATCATAGGCATCTGTGACTACTTTGACGAGTTGACGCACTTCGTTACCTCCGAGTGGGGTACAGGACCTAAGACTGAATCCGAAGCTCTCACCATGATCGAAGCTCAGAGTGGAAAAATGTTCGATCCGAAGTTGGTGAAGATCTTCATACAGATGAAAAAATCCCAAGACTCAGACGATGGCATTGAGGAGTAATCCCATCGGTTCCAGGAGAACTTTGATGAGCTGGAGCGGTAGATTCATAGCCATCTTCAGAAGTTGAATCTGCTGTTCCAGTTTTTCTTTTTCCTCAGGTGTAGCAAAAGTCAATTGGCTTTCAAGTTGTCTTATTTTTTCCTCGATGTGTTGTTTGTATTCCTGTTCTGAAGGTCCACTTGGTTGGGTTTTTTCACCAGGGTAATACACCCATACTTTGGTTTGGCCGGCGACAGCGGCGAGGAAAGAACCCCTCTTTCTCAAATCAAGACTTATACCACCTTGGATGATCACTCCGCCTTCTCGCTCGACTTTTCTCTTGAAATACAACCAGTTACTGATCTCTTGTGAAAGCACGCGTAAAATACTACGGCTCGCCGGAGCCGAGTTCCACAAACCAAGTTCACCCGGATCGAGTCTGTAACCGAGTGTTGGATTCGTCACAGACTCGAGCACACTTCACACCTTCTTTGAAAGTAACTTCAGAGCTTCTTTAACGATCTGCTCAGCAGCCATGCCTGGTTTGAAAACTTTCCTGACAGCTTCACGTGAGTCGGATTTCGGAAAACCGAGCACCGTCAAAGCCTCTATGGCGTCGAGATACTCTCTATCCATGACTATCATCACGGAAAATTCCTCATCCTTCAGCTCAGATACCAATCGTTCTGCAGTTTTTCGACCAACGCCAGGGATCCGAGACAATCTATCTACATCACCACTCTTGATCATATAGATGAGTTCGTCGGCTTCTACGCAAGAGAGTATCTTCAGCGCCGTCTTGTGACCAACTTTTGACACTTTTGTGAGCTTTTCAAAGATTTCAAGCTTCTCCTCGTTCGGAAAACCGTAAAGAATGAACCCATCTTGGTTGAACTCGAGGTGTGTGTAAAGTTTGACTTTTTCCCCAACTTTCAAAGATTCCACGGCTTTTTTATCACAATGAACCTTCAGTACAAAATCTGCTACGCGCAAAAATACCATGCCATCATTTTTAACTGCTTCCACATGTCCATAAACAGCGACTAACATGGCTCACCTCATTATCGTCCACTCAGGTTCGAGTGCGCCGTCTAAAATGTAGTCTCTCAGGTATCCAACCAAGTACAGTGAGCCTGTTATTATTATCGTCGACCATCCCTCTTTCTTGAGGTTCTCCAAGGCTTGAATCGGGTCAAGTTCGAAAGAAACGTTTTTGTTGAATTGTCTCGCCAATTCATATGTTTCTTCTGGTTTCATGGCTCGATGGGAAACTGGTCGTGTGATGATCAATCTTTCAAACAATGGAGCTATATGAGATAGAACGCCAATTTTATCTTTGTCATCCAGTATACCAACTATTCCGGCTAGCCTGTCATTCGCAAAGTAAGTCATTATGGTCTTCTTCAAAGCGGCTGCGGCTGGTGTGTTGTGTGCGCCATCGAGGATGTATCTGGGATTATCGCCTATGACTTCAAATCTTCCTGGATTGATTGTTTTTTTCAAAGCTCTTCTTACAGCGGTTTCTTTCACCTCGAATCCGAGTTTTTCTGCAAAAAGTAAGAAAGCTTGAAGGGCTACAGATGCGTTCAAGAATTGATGTTCACCGTTCAGTGTTAATTCGAGGTTCTTGAAGTCTCGCAAACCCTTGAAATCAAACTTGTTCTCGTTGAGCTTCAATTGCACTTTATCAAACCCAAAATCTCTAC
>CAYXCE010000217.1:0-2688 GCA_964463395.1 uncultured Pseudothermotoga sp. | reverse complement strand
CAGAAGGGACCATCAGCGTCACTTTCTATGCGATATACCGCGCACCGGACAGATCGCTCACAGATGAAGAGGTGAATGATTTGTTCGAAAAAACTGTGTGCGAAATTGAGGAAAAGTTCGGGGTGAAGAGAAGATTTTGATCCCCTTCGAGTACGATAAGAGTAAACCGTTCAACCTTCAGAAGAGAACTTTTCTGAATTTCAACCTTCTTTCCTTCGACGCAGTTTATGAATCCGACGTCGAAGAGGCGAACCGCGTTTATGTGTACGAATTCCTCGCAGAGGAGCCAAAACTGAATCTGATCTTCATCCATGGCATCGGCAACAGGAACATTTCCTATCTGCTGTGGTTCGCCGAGAGGTTCAAAGCCCAACACATCAACACGTACTTCCTCATTCTTCCATACCATTGGTTCCGTGCGCCGAGAGACTGGCGCGGAGGAGAACCATTCTTTTCAACTTCCCCGAGCCACTGCGTCGTGAGGTTCCACCAAGCCGTGAAGGACGTGCTCAGAACTTCGGACTACATCGAGATGAAGTCGAACCTTCCCAAAGTGATCATGGGTTTCAGCTTCGGCGGCATGATCGCAACGATGGCGCTCGCCGTCGACAAGAGGTTGAAAAAAGGTGTTCTCGCCTTCACGGGCGGTGATTGGCGCTGGATCAACTGGTACTCTTCCCACACAGAACAACTCAGACAAGATTACGCGAAACTGAGCAACGAGTACGGTTGTAAAGATGAACAAACTTGTGTGAAGAACAGATCTTCAGCTTACGAAAAACTCGACCAACTTAGAAACATCGAAGAGATCTTTCAACTTCGACCAGTCTGTTTCCACTACGATCCGATCTCCTACGCGAAGTTCGTCGATCAACCGGTCCTGTTCTTCAAGGGCATCTTCGACAAAACCATCGTTTCTAAAAGCTCCAACGGACTGTTCAAACGTCTTTCGAACGCCGAGCGCGTGGTGCTCCCAGTGGGACACAGATCTTCCTATTTTTTGAAAAGCTACATTCTCAGAAAATCTTTGAAGTTCCTACTCAGAGGTGAATCGATCTGATCTTAGTTCGCTACGGAGAAATCGCACTCAAAGGAAAGAACAGGAATCTTTTTCAAAACAAACTCGTTGAGGCCATAAAGAACGTCTTGAAACGCAAAGGGTTCGACGCCTCTATTCGCGTGACTCAGGGTAGATTGCTCGTCGATGCACCGCACCAAGCCGCACAGTTCATCAAGAAAGTGCCGGGTGTGGTCTCCGTCTCCCCAGCTTGGAAGATGGAGTACGAAGAGATACCAAACTTTCTGTCTGAACAGCTGAAAAATTTCAATCCCTCTTCGTTCAAGATAGAAGCCCGAAGGATCGCCAAAGCTTTTCACAAAAATTCGCAACAGATCAACGAAGAGATCGGAGCGTTCGTCGTTCAACGGTTCGGCTGGAAGGTCGATTTAGAGAACCCAGAACTCGTGATCGGCATTGAAATGATAGAAGGAACAGCTTATGTGTTCTTCGAAACTATGGAAGGTGTCGGAGGACTTCCCAGCGGAACTCAGGGAAGATTGGTCTTGCTCATGAGTGTCGGCATCGATTCACCCGTGGCCGGGTTTTTGATGCTCAAAAGGGGCGTCAGTTTGATCGCACTGCACTTCGATCAAGGGTGCGCCCAGCTCGCCAGTTCCATGGTCGAAATCTTGAACGATTATTCTTTCGAACCCATCGAGCTGATCGTTGTGGATCACGCCGAGTATTTTTCACCGTATGTGATCGAACTTGAGAAGATGCGAAAAAGAGAATGGACGTGTGTTCTGTGCAAAGCTCTGATGCTCAAGAAAGCTGAACAGATCGTGAAGGAAAGATCGGCGCTCGGCATAGTCACTGGTGATTCGCTCGGACAAGTCGCATCCCAAACTCTCGAAAACCTCCTGATCGAATCGAGTGTCGTGAAAGTTCCCATCTACAGACCGCTCATAGGCTTGGACAAAGATGAAACGGTGAAACTCGCCAGAAAGATCGGCACTTTCGATCTCTTTGTGAAGGCTGCCAGGCACCACTGCCCGTTCAGATGGTCCTCGGTCATCACCCGTGGCTCTCCCCACGGCTTCAAAAAGATCATCGAAAACTTGTCATCCAAGGGTCTGTGGTCAGAACGAGAAGAAAGGTGACTCATCAAAAGATTTCGTGTGCTCGTCATCGGATCGTGGTATCCTCAAGTTGGTGATCGAGGTGGTCCGAAAGGAATTTCAGAAGCTCGAAGCAACTTTGTTCGTTGGAGAGGCGGATTTTCATCGAAATCTTTGTATCTTCGAAGAGCTCCTTCACTTCGCCAGAAAGCTTGGAAAATTCCCTCCGAAAAATCCCTTGGAAGGCATAGAGTACGACATAAAATACGCGAAGGTGATCAATGCTGTTGGAGAAATTGTTGAAGAAGATCGCTGAGAGACTTTCTCAAGAGAAAATAGAGTAAATGATCATAGGTGGGCAAGCCGTACTCGTCTACGGCGAACCAAGACTCACCAAGGATATAGACATCACACTGGGAGTAGACATCGACGAACTCGATAGGATTTTGAAAATAGTTGAAGAGCTCCAGCTGAGAGTACTACCTCAAGACGTTCGAACGTTCGTCGAAAAAACGATGGTCTTGCCCGCTGAACACATTGTGGGCTCTGCACAAGTATAAGTGAAATATA
>CAYXCE010000216.1:0-2694 GCA_964463395.1 uncultured Pseudothermotoga sp. | reverse complement strand
GAAGCGTACAGTGCAGAATACAATCCTGCCGTGAGCTGAATTTGAACCAATTTCTTGATGGGTATGACTTTGAATTGCGTCTTCTTCGTGAGTTCTCTGAAGCGAGATTCGATCAAATCTTTAATTTGTTGTGTTGTTTCTTTCAAGATGCGATTTTTCTGAAAACTCCTTTGATTTCTTATCATCCTGTATAGCATACCCCACTTGAACAAGCTGTAAGATCTACTCGCAATTTCGTTGTCAAATTTCTCCGCAATGGTGGCGTTCCTTGCAAGTTCTTCCGCCGTCTCAGCCCATCTCTTTTCGGCTTCAAAAGACTTCTCAAAAGATTTCATGAAGTATTCTAAGGCATCCTGAAATTTTGTATGGGTGTCTATGTGGCTCTTGACTCTTTCATAAATTTGTTTCAAAGCTTCCATATCCTTACGTCCGAATTCAAGGTTTTGTAGAACTAACTCGCGTCGCACGAATTTAGTCTTCCTAAGATTGCAAATCCTCTCATCGTAATAGTAAGGAACCTCGCACACTATTTCGAAAACCTTTGGGTTGAATCTTCTTGCATATCCAATGCTGCTTTCACCGTTCATTATGATCTGTGCCGGATCTGTTTTCGAATGTTTTTCAAGAAAATCGTACATATCCACGGTGGTGGGCATCTGGAAAACTGCTCTGTGATATTGTTTGACGAAGGGCACTTCTGGTTCACCGAGTGATAGGGGCACATTACTGTCAGACGCAGCTTTTTCGAAGATAGGATAAAGTAGCGGTGAATCTTCACTGACGTAGTAATATACTCCCCCAAAACCAGCGTTATGGAGACTGTAGATGAAATCAGGTTTGTTGGTTTCAATGATACCCATCAAAGCTTTAGTTTCGGGAGAAGGTTTGTCATAGTTCAGTGTCTTATATTGGATTGGAAATGACCATTCAACTTGTTCATTTCCTGCGGGACGATAGTAATTGTAAACATAATTTCTAAACGAATACGGTGTTTTGAACCAACCTTCGTTCAGTTTAGCTCCGTCTACATCGGCGACCTTCACTATGTACCAAGTGAAATCGAAAAGTTTTCTGAGTTCTTCATTTTTAACCAGTTCCCAGGACAAATACTCGAGCATCAAGCTACCAACAGGCTCGTTCGGGTGTGGAAAACCGTACAATAAAGCGTTCTTTTTTCCTTGTCCAATCTTTAGACAGTAGATTGGCTGCCCCGATGCCGACTGACCGATTTGAGTCATTTCAACGAGCTTGGGAAACTGCTCAGTCAAAGCTTTTGAAGATTGGTTGAGTTCTTCTACTGTCATGAATTTGGTGTAATTCGGTACACCCTCGATCACTCGTTCTAAAGTGCTCATGCCAACACCTCCCGAGTTTTCTCATAAAGCCAACAAGCAACGAAATGATTTACAATCCTTGTTGATTCTTTTCTTTTTTTCAAATATTGAGGGAGTAATCCATCAGAACACAAATTGTATGTTTCACGACAGATCATCTCGTCGTTTTACAATTCCTTACAAGCGAAGGCAATAAATATCTGAATGTGACCGAGGCGAGTACAACACTACCCCCTATTAAAGCCCAGTTGCCTGGTCTTTCACCAAAAGCGAGGAACACCCAGATTGGATTCAAGATAGGTTCAATGATGGGGATCAATATCGCTTCGAGCGCCTCAACGTATTTTATCGCTATGGAATACAGTATGTAAGAAAATCCGAGTTGTACCGTACCAAGAAGGACAATTCCCAGAACATTTCGAAAATCGAAGCTTTGGTTGAATATGAATGGAAATCCCACTAAGGCCGTCAGAATGTTCCCCAAAAGTGTTGACTCTATAGGCGAAGCGTCTTTTTGTTTTCTCATGAAGATTATGTACAATGCAAACGAAACACCACTCGCTATGGCGATCACTATACCAAGCAGGTTCCTGATTTCGAGTTTGTCCAAGAAGAACAGAGTCATACCAAACAAGGCGAAAGTTATAGTGATCCAATCAGCGGTTTTGGTCTTTTCTTTTAGAATCAATGGCGCGAAGATAGCAACGTAAATGGGTGCACCGTACTGCAAGAGTATGGCGTTTGCAGCGGTGGTGAGTTTGTTGGCTGTTACGAAGAGTGTGACGGTGCCGAAGTAGAAGAAAGCTGCGAGTAGTTGATCGCGATTCCAATTGAATTTGGGCTTTCTCACGTAGACAAGCATCAAAAGGGCAGATATGAAGCTTCGTCCCGCAGCTATAGCGAGAGGATTCCAATTCACTAGTTTTATGAGTAATCCTCCCAAACTCCACAGAACTGCAGTGATGACAAGGTAGATTGCGGCTATTCTTCGATCCAATTCTTTCCACCTCATTTGAATTTTAACTTCTCGGGCCTACAATAGAACTACGGAGGTGATGAATTTGCAGCGAATCAAACTCTCAAAGAGAAAAAAAGTGGCTCTGATCGCACACGATCGAATGAAAAAGGATTTGATCGAATGGGTCGAATTCAACAAAGGAACACTGTCTAAGCACGAACTTTACGCTACTGGTACAACAGGCACATTGATCGAAGAAAGGACGGGATTGAAAGTTCATAAATTCAAGAGTGGGCCTCTCGGGGGCGATCAGCAAATAGGAGCAAAGATAGCGGAGGGACAAATAGATGTTCTTATATTCTTTTGGGATCCACTTGAACCACTCGCACACGATGTTGGGAT
>CAYXCE010000215.1:2231-2695 GCA_964463395.1 uncultured Pseudothermotoga sp. | reverse complement strand
GGGGTGAATGGGTTGGGGAAAAATTCAAAGCTGGTGTGTGCTTTGTCGATGGGAAGATCGTTTTCAGAGTCAGCTTCTGATGTTGGTCTGTACATACACGTTCCGTTCTGCAGGAGCAGATGCCTCTACTGTGATTTCGTATCGTACACGGATTTTTCAAAAGTGACGGGATATTTCGAAACACTTTGGAAAGAGATCGAGCTTTGGTCAGAGGTGTTGACACCCTTGAGCGTTGAAACCATTTACGTGGGTGGCGGCAGTCCGAGCGATGTTCCGTTCGACTTGATCGAGAGAACCTTCGATCGTATTCAGAACCGTTTCGATCTGAAAGATGATCTCGAATTCACCGTCGAGATCAATCCGAGCTGTGATTCTGTAGAAAAGCTCAAGTTGTTGAACGTCAACAGAGTGAGCATAGGTTTGCAGGCGGCGGACGACACCGTTCTTCGACGTGTGGGTAGGAG
>CAYXCE010000215.1:0-2221 GCA_964463395.1 uncultured Pseudothermotoga sp. | reverse complement strand
TAAAAGTCGTTGAGAGATTGAAACCGGACCACGTTTCGATCTATCTGTTGGAAATGCACGAAAAGAAGTTGGAAACGCCCCCGCACGATGTCGTGATGGAACGTTATGAGCGTTTCGTCGAAGCGGTAGAGTCTATGGGTTATTCTCGCTACGAAATCTCTAACTTCGCTCTGAATGGTAACTTCTGCAAGCACAACCTCAAATATTGGAGAAACGAAGATTATCTTGGAATAGGTGTGGCCGCCGGTGGCCACCTTGGTCGGGTCAGATACGTCAACACTTCGGATTTGCAAGATTATACGTTGAAGATCACGAACGG
Organism: uncultured Pseudothermotoga sp.; assembly: GCA_964463395.1. Classification (GTDB taxonomy): domain Bacteria; phylum Thermotogota; class Thermotogae; order Thermotogales; family DSM-5069; genus Pseudothermotoga_A. Next base: position 1,902 of record CAYXCE010000215.1, on the reverse strand, counting down.
AGAGCTGCCATTCGAATATTTTTCGAAGAACGACGATGTGCAAGAGCTCAAAGAGACCTTATTCATGGGATTGAGGCTCTCTGAAGGTGTCAGCCTCGAGCGGCTCAAAAGGATCTGTGCGTGGTTCGATCCACAAGCTTTGTTTTCAGACCTTCTCGGCGAGTTGCTCGAACTTCGCGAAGGTCGATTGAAACTCACGAGAGAAGGTTTCGATCGATCGGGCCAGGTACTCGCCGATGTCATAGATCGTATCTCTTCGATGGCCGTTGGGAGGTGAGGAAGATGATATTCGTGGAAACATTGCAGAAGTACAACCTTCACTATCCAGCGAACGTCGCGTTGATATGCAGCGCATACGAAGAAAGGATCAACGTGATGGCCGCAGCTTGGCACACGCAACTGTCACACGATCCACCCCTGTACGGTGTTTCCATATCACCGAAACGTTTGACGCACGATCTCATCCTCGCATCGAAGGAATTCACGGTGAACTTCATAAGGTACGATCAGAGCAGGTTGGCTTCTTTCGTCGGTAAAACCTCGGGGAGGGATATCGACAAGCTCAACGTTTTTGAAATAAGCCTCACCAGCGGTAAGAAGGTGAAAGTTCCAATCCTGAGCGGTTGCTACGGGGCTTACGAGTGCAAGCTTGTCGATTTCAGAAAGACGGGGGACCACACATTTTTCATAGGTTTGATAGTGGGCGTTCACTACGATCCGAACGCTTACACTCAAACGCTGAACGTTCAGCCCACGCTCTATCTTGGTTCCGACAACTACGTCACGGTGGATTTCTCCACCAGGAGGATACACGATGAAAAACAGGTGAAAGACTATTTGTCCAAGTGGGTGCAGGGAGGATGACGAAGTTCTGTTCCGTGATCTCAGAGATCCTTTCGAAGGATAACATCTTAATCGTCGGTCATGTGATGCCCGATGGGGACGACATAAGCAGTGTGGCTTCGCTCAGTGAAGGTTTGAAGAGAATCGGTAAGAACGTGAGAGCGGGCATCGATGGCAACATTCCTTCTTACTACAAGCTCTTTTTCGCTGTCGATTCGATAGAACCTTTCGAAAAGCTCCGCGACTTTCGACCCGATCTGATGATCGTTTTGGACTGTTCTTCTCCCGACAGAGTCGGACGATTCCAAGACGTGCTCAAAATGACCAGATCGATCGTCGTGGACCATCACGAAACCAATCTCATGTTTGGGGATTTGAACCTCATCGACGTCAAGAGTGCTTCCACCGCCCAGATGGTCTATAATATGAACAAGGCCATGGGGGTAACATACGATTCAGACCTTGCGACCACCAATTACTTGGGTATAGCTACAGATACAGGCTTTTTCAAATATTCCAACACGGATGCGAACGTTTTGAAGACCGCAGCGGAGCTGGTTGAGCTGGGAGCACGACCGCACTTCGTTGCGTCTGTGATCCTCGAAAATAAAACGCCCGAGCAACTCAAACTGTTCGCAAGAATGGTGGAACACATGGCCTTGGAAGGGAAGATGGTCTATTCTTGGCTCAGCTACGAAGACTACCTTTCGCTCGGTTGTGTTGAGGACGACAGCAGTGGATTCGTTTCGGAGCTGAGGGCCATCAGGGACATCGAGGTCGCCGTTCTGTTCACCGAATATCCGAAAGGTGAAGTTCACGTGAGCTTCAGATCGAAACGGTGGTTGAACGTGAGCAAGATCGCTGCCATGTTGGGTGGAGGGGGACATGCGCGCGCCGCAGGTTGTTCTTACAAGAACGTTGAGCTCGAAAAGGTCATGGACGAAGTGTTGAGAACGACTCGTGAGGCTTTAGCGGGGAGTGAAAATGAGGTTAATCAGATTGCTGAGACAAACCTATAGTGGGGATGAATTTTTAGTCGTTGAGAACGATGTCTACAGG
>CAYXCE010000214.1:1784-2710 GCA_964463395.1 uncultured Pseudothermotoga sp. | reverse complement strand
CGAAGTGTCCTGGCTTAGCAATTTTCATGGTGCAGGAGAACATCGAACCGGGATATGACTTAGTCGTCCTGCCTTGTGAGATGTTACCTGTACCAGAAAAAGGTCAAAAGGTCTTTGGTTTAGATAGAGATGGAAAAAAAGTCTGTGAAGCGTTCGTCGTGAAAACCCTACGCTTTGTGGACAAAACCAACCTGGTCTACCTCAAAGTGCCAGCAGGTTTCGCTTCTAAAGTCAGGAATTTTCAACAACTCAAGGAAGAAAATGTGTATGTGTGCAAGTGTGAGGAAGTTACCCTGAAGCAGATCGAGAAGGCCATAGATGAAGGCTTCACTGATTATGAGGAACTGAGACGTTATTTGCGTGTTGGAATGGGCATGTGCGGTGGAAGAACGTGTAGAACGACCGTTCTGTCCATTCTCTCTCGAAAGCTCGGTAGATCTCCTGAGGAGCTGCTGAAGGGTCGTTTCAGACCTCCCGTGATGCCCACCAAATTCGAGTCGATTCTGAGGGGTGGAACGAATGAAGAATGAGTTCAGAATCGCTATCATCGGTGCTGGTATAGTCGGTAGTTCGATCGCGTACCACCTCGCCAAGTTCGGTGAAAACGATGTCGCGGTGTTTGAAAAAAGTTACATAAGCTCAGGTTCCACCGGTAGGTGCGCGGGTGGCATCAGACAGCAATGGAGTTCTCCAAACAACGTGTTACTCGCCATGAGGAGTGTCAACCTCTTCGAAAGGTTGAGTGAAGAAACCGGGATGGACATCGAATACAAACAGGGTGGTTATCTTGTTCTGTCTTACGATGAGAACGAAGCAAAACAATTTGAAGAGAACGTGAAGATGCAAAGATCGTTGGGATTGAACGTTGAACTACTTTCGCCTCAGCAGGTGAAGAAACGTTTCGAGTATGTGAACGTTGATGAAGT
>CAYXCE010000214.1:0-1774 GCA_964463395.1 uncultured Pseudothermotoga sp. | reverse complement strand
CTTGCGAACTTCGCATATGCCTACTCAGCGAGAAGACTCGGTGTAACGATCTTCACCCACACACCAGTTCTCGGTGTTGAAGTGGGAGCATCTTGGTTCACACTGCACACAGATAGAGGTAAGTTCAAAGCGAGAGTACTTGTGAATGCGGCTGGAGAATATTCTGGGTATGTCGCCTCGATGGTCGGTTTGAATTTCCCTGTGGAGACTTACAGGCATCAAATCTTGGTCACTGAATCCGTGAAGAACTTCGTTGATCCAATGATCATCAGTTTTTCGGGTAATTTCTACGTCAGGCAAACCAAGCACGGTCAGTTCATCATGGGTCAAGGTGACAAGGACGAGAAACCTGGTTTGAATTACAACGTGACGTTCAAATTTGAAAAAGATTTGGCAATGAAAATGTGTCATTTGCTTCCATTCATGCGCAAGCTCAGGGTGGTGAGACATTGGTCTGGACACTACAACATGTCTCCCGACGCCCAACCCATCATCGGTGAATCACCACAGTTGCCCAACTTTTACTATGCGGTGGGCTTCAGCGGACACGGTTTCATGCTTGCTCCCGCAGTTGGTGAGGCGTTGGCAGAGAAAATACTCTTTGGTAGCACGAAGCACGTCGATATATCGGATTTGAATGTGGACAGGTTCGAAAGATTCACTGTCAGAGAGATGAACGTGGTGTGATGCCCGTGAGAAAGTTCGTGGTTGTGTGTCTCTGGCTTTCACTCGGTGTTGCGATGAGTTATTTTCTTTCACTGGGTCCAGACTGGTTCGAGTTGCTCGTACTTCCTGCCCATTTTGTCGTGGCGCTCAGTACGCTCTGTCATGGTTTACCCACAGCCGTGTTGGTTGCGGTCGTTCTACCAAATTTGAATTATCTTGCGCTCAGATCGTTCGACCCAGGGTTATTACCGATCTTCATGTTTGAATTGATCCTTCTTTCTCTGTTTCTATCGCTTTTGATGAAAGGAATTGGATTGAGAATATCGATTTTATTTTCGTTCATTGTATCCTGGGCGGTCTCAAGGTTTGTTGAGCACATGTTCGTTTCTGCTTTTGAGTTTCACAAATTGCCGTTTTTCTTAGTGGCATTGATCTTGAACACCGTATTGCTACCTGAGGTTAAAAAACTTCTGGTAAAATCGAGTGAACTCGAAAGGAGGTAGTATGGATGAACATAATCTACAGTGCAGCACCAGGTGCAACTGCACCGAGTGGAACCACCACAGCCACGGGCTCAGGTTGGAGCTTCATTTTCTTGTTGGTCATGCTCTTCGCGATGTTCTACTTCCTCATCATCCTGCCACAGAGAAGGAGAGAAAAGCAGTTCCAGCAGATGATCTCGCAGTTGAAGCGTGGTGATACCATCATAACGGTTGGCGGTATCGTTGGCAAAGTCATCGATATCAAAAAAGATACAGTGAAGATCAAGACGGCCATGACCACTGAGCTCGAGGTGACTAAGCGAGCCATAGCTTCCGTGTTCAGAGAAAAAGAAGAGGAGCAGAAAGAAGAGGAAAAGCAAGATTGAAAAGGGGGCTTGAGACATGAAAACCGAACGCATGAGACTCGTCATCGTGCTCGCCGTGTTCGTGCTGGCGTTGATGGCTCTGCTCTGGCCCGGTGTGGATCAGAACTACAAAGGTTTGGCGAAGTTGTTTCAGCGCGTTCGACTCGGTCTGGACATAAGAGGTGGAGCGAGATTAGAGTACAGAGTCGATGTGGAGCCTGGCGTTGAGAAGCCAAGTCAAGTGGTGGATGATGTTTGGAC
>CAYXCE010000213.1:0-2721 GCA_964463395.1 uncultured Pseudothermotoga sp. | reverse complement strand
GCGTGAATACGGACAAGCACGTCATCGAGAGGAACATGAAGGATCAAGAAGAAGCGCTGAAGTTGGTGCTGGACGTTCTCGTCGATCCCGAAATTGGTGTCATCAAGTCCCTCTCGGAGATCGATGCGGTTGGTCACAGGGTCGTGCACGGTGGTGAAAGGTTCGCGAGTTCCGTGCTCATCGATGAGGAAGTTTTGAAAGTTTTGGAAGAAAATATCCATCTTGCACCCCTACACAACCCACCGAACATCTTGGGAATAAAAGCCATCCAGAAGCTGTTGCCCAACGTTCCAAACGTTGGTGTTTTCGATACGGCGTTCCACCAATCCATGCCGAAGAAAGCCTATCTGTACGGTCTGCCCTACGAGTTTTACGAAAAGTACAGGATCAGAAGGTACGGTTTTCACGGGACCAGCCACAGGTACGTCTCGAAGAGGGCAGCCGAGATACTCGGCAGGGACTACCACGATTTCAAGGTGATCACGTGCCACCTCGGTAACGGCGCTTCCATAGCCGCGATAAGGCACGGCAAATCCATCGACACTTCCATGGGTTTCACACCCCTGGAAGGCTTGGTGATGGGTACCAGGTGTGGCGACATGGATCCCGCAATAGTGATCTATCTGCAGCAGAATTTGGGTATGCCGATCGAAAAAGTGTACGACATGTTGAACAAAAAGAGTGGAATGCTCGGTTTGACGAACAACTTGAGTTCCGACATGAGGGACATCGAAAACGCCGCGGCGAACGGAAACGAATTCGCACAGCTCGCACTCGATATCTACGTGTACCGTATCGCGAAGTACATCGGCGCCTACGCGGCGGCGATGAACGGTGTCGATGCGGTCGTGTTCACCGCCGGTGTGGGTGAGAATTCGCCTTACGTGAGAGAAAAAGTGTGCGAATATCTGGGCTTTCTCGGTGTGAAGATCGACAGGCAGTTGAACAACGTGAAGGGTGTCGAAAGGATCATAAGCACACCCGATTCCAAAGTCGCCGTGCTCATAGTACCGACGAACGAAGAGCTCATCATCGCGAGGGATACGAAATACATCGTGGAGAACAAGGTGAGAGAACTCAAGCTCTTTTGAGCACGATCGGGGGCTCGAGTCTCAGGCCGATGCCCCCGTTCTTAACGCCTTTCACGATCGTCAGAACGGCATCTTTTTTTGGCTCACCATAGATTGGTACCAACCATTTGGGTTGGAGCTTCCTCTCTAAGAACTTTCCCAACCAGAACATGAGATGTTCGCACGACAGCACGAAGACGAACCTTCCTCTGTTCCGTAGAAGATAGAACGTTGCCTCGACGAACGCTTCCGCTTCTTTGAAACTTGAAGATCTGCTCTCGCCGCGAATTTTCGATGGGCTCGGCACACCTGTCAAATGGTGTGGAGGGTTAGAGATGACCAGATCGAAACTTTCGGCTTCAAAGAAATCTTCGACTCGTTCACACGATACGTTGTGAACGAACATTTTTCTTTCGAGCGAGTTCAGCCTCACCGCTTCGTGCGCAGCGTTGGCCAAAAGCTCGTTCTTCTCTATCGAATGAATCACGATATCGTAATTCATCGCGAGGTAAGCTGAGACTATGCCCACACCACAACCCAGTTCGACGACCCGCTCGTTTTTTTTCGGTCTCGCATACCAAGCGAGCAGAGTCGAAGCGTGCGTGGGCCTGTGATCTTTACCGACATCTGGAACACGAACGTTTCTCAACAGATCCGGATCGAAATCATCTCTGAACGATCTCGACCGAGCCAAGCTTCACCGTCTCTCCCACGACCTGAGCTTTGGAAGATCTCCATCTGGCATCTCTCAACTGTATCGCTTTACTGCCGCTGATCACGGAGGCGAACGTTTCGACCACGGAATAACCGTTGACCGAAATCGCCACATCTCCGTTGATCTGCGTACTCCTCGCACGCAATAAAGAAAAGTTTTGCACATCTATACCAACTTTCCCACTGATCCAACTATCGATGAGTTCTAGAACAGAGAGATCCGAAATTGAAACGGCGGTCTTGGGGGAATAAACCGTGCAGGAATACATTCTAACTCTGGAACTTTGAGACAGCTTGAATTGAGACATTTTCGAATTCATCATGATCACATCGCTACAGCTGGAGATCTCAAAGCTTTCGAATTCGCAGGAGTCCACCCACAACTTTCTCACATTCTCGAGAAACAACCTGCTAGCTCTGATATCTTTGAGGACCAACAGCAGAGAGCGGGCCAGACGAACGTTCGCTGTCGACAGGTTCATGTTCGACAGCCACACGCTCGCCGCACCGTCTACAGAAACGTTCGTTTCTATCTTTGAACCAACGGCGATGAGTTTTCCAGATTCCACCACGGACAGAACACCAGGACCTATGATCTTCGAGTTTTGCTGAAGCACCAGCGTACCCCTCACGATCAACTCACAATTGTTGTTGATCTTCAGGGTCGATCCGGGTTCCAGTACGACCGTCTGTCCTGTGGGGATGACTACCCTCCCAAAAACGGTGTGATCCGAATTCAAAGAACAACTCTCGTTGAGGTTCATGACGATCGGGCTCTGATACCGCGTGAGCTGGATTTCCCCGTAATAGAGCGCTGGAAAACTTTCGTTACCCGCGGCGTCCAGATCGCAAACAAAAACGAATTGATCTGACAACTCGCTCGATTTGGTCTCGAAGGTTTCGATCGTTCCATCGTGCACCGTGTAGACTCTGTGGA
>CAYXCE010000212.1:0-2730 GCA_964463395.1 uncultured Pseudothermotoga sp. | reverse complement strand
GATATCTTCATCGTTTAAGGGTCTGTAGATCTTCGGATCGACGTTCTCTATGAGTCCTATCTCTCTGTAGGTTAGGTCTGTCCTACCAATGATGGACAACAATTCTGGTATCACGTCGTCTCTTGGGGTCTCCCCGATGGTGACGAAGGTGAACAGAGAGATCCTCCCTCCGTTTTTGGTTTAATTATAATAAACGCAGTAGAGAAAAGTCAATAGGAAGGTTCAAAATTCGAAGACACTGCGGGAGAAATCTTTCAGAAGGGAAAGCTCGTCGAGCAGGTCCAAGACGGTGTATCTGTCCCTTAACGTGCTCGCTACAAGAATGACCCTCTGAATGAACTCAGGACCGTATCTTTCGATCAAGTTTTTCGTACCTATCTGTTCGAGTGCGGATTCAACTTTTTTGTGAAACTGAACGTAGTTGGGATAGAGGATTTCTTTCACACGTTCAAGTTCGATACGATGGGTCCTCCTTTTCTTTTCGTGAACTTCCATGAATTTTGCCGCCAAGCTTTCCCCAAAGATCTGTTTGAGGGCTATGAATCTTTCTTCGCTTGTGGTGTTTGTTTTGTGGAGCTGAACGTTTTCAAAAATCACCTTGTAGGCTTTCATCACGATGAAAGTACCGATGGCAACTTGTAGACCGTGATACATGGGAATTTCTCCTCTGAGCTCGTGGTACATCTCGAGCGAGTGGGAAATCAAGTGTTCCGCACCGGATGCGGGACGAGAGTTTCCAACGATGGTTATGTTCAAACCGGAGATCAAGAGCGCTTCCATCAATTTCAGGATGACTTTTTCGTTTCCCTCTGAGATCTGTTCCACGCTCGTCAGAACTTCCTCGAAAGGTTCTTTCAAACTGTCCCAAGTAAAATCGCAGATCGACTCACCTGTCAAGAGATTGCTCAATTTCCAATCCAACCTCGCAGTGAGCTTGGCACAGATGTCCCCAACGCCAGCCCTCACCAACTCCGAAGGGGCTTTCGCAATGATTGCAGGGTCTATCACCACCTTGCTGGGCACAGTGGCTCGCATCGTTGTTTTTTCACCGTTAATCAATATGGCAGCGACAGAAGAGGTATAGCCATCCACGGAGGGAGCCGTTGGAAAGGATGAAAATTCGATACCCTTCAGGTGGGCAGCGTACTTCGCTATGTCTGTGAGGCTGCCAGAACCAACCGAGACGATGTGCCCACCGTTCAGTTGTGAAAGGACTTTTTCCACATTCTGTATCGTGGCCAAGGTTCTCGGTTCATCTTCGAGTTTGACCGTTCTGACCTTGGGTAGATTCACGAGCTGTATCGTATTCTCATCGACAAGGTAAGTGGCATCGATGAAGAGATCATCGAGGTGTTTCGAAGCACCTCTTTCAACTATGAGTTCGATGTGCGGTACCTCGTGGATCTTTCCGCAGGAGCAATTGAACCTTTGTCCCATCCTTTCGAACACAAGACCACCCGAGCAGAGTATACGCCAATCATCGATCGTGCCGACGTCTGGCGATGGAAAGTGATCTGGTGAACGAATTCGAGTTTTTGAAGCGTTCTTCAGGGAGCGTATTGTCCACGGTACTGTGGAACGCTCAGACCATTTATGCGTGCACAATCGTTGTCCCAAGCAACTTGGAACGCCCTACGATATAGTACTTGTTCGGGTTTCACGCCAGCCGCATCCGCTTGTATTTCAACGTTCAGCCAAGGCCCCAAAGCGGTGTTTTGCAAGAGCCCTTTGAGAAATCCGCTGGACCATTCTCCCCCAACATCTTCGGTATCTGGATCGTTGGGATAGTCGAGATCACCGTACGAAGGGTGTGACTCGTCCGTCGCGGTCGTTATCACCACCAGGTTCGGTATACTCGTCCACAGATCGTCTATGAAACTTCCAGAATAACAGGCGTCGATGATCAAGGCGAATTTGATGTTGGGATAACTCAGAATGAGATCTCTCAGTTGCGTGGGGTTCATTCTCTGTGAACCCATCACAAGTCTATTTACACTACCGTGCGTAACGATGTAGATCGTTATGAACTCCATAAGAGTGAGCGTGAAGATCGTCGACAGCGTTCTGTAAGTGCTGATACGTGTTATGAGGGTATTCCAACCTGCGAACCCGAAAATCGTCGTAGAATGACCTGAAGAATTGGCCCACGTTGGTGAAATCGATGTCCATGCCACTGTCGGGTAGTCTCGTTGGATCGTTTCCGTTGACAACAACCGCACCACATAGCACTTCCATTCGGTTCACTATCTCACCGAAAGTGATGCTGCCCACCGTTGCCAAGTTGAAGTTCGTCCAGGCGATCTTGTTGAAGGTGGGATTGTAAATATTTCCCGTTAAAACTGCGACGCCATTCACGGCGGGTAACCAGTCAGGGGTTTGAAAATTTTTCGTCAAGTCGATGATGTTGCCAAATCTGTCTGTGAACACGTAGATGACAGGATGGGCGAAGCGTGAAAGTGGTTCCAGATCGACGACGAACAAAAAACCATCCACGGGTACCGTGAAACTTTCGGATGTTTCATCCGACGTTGGATCCAACTCTGTCACAATGTCACCTTTTTTCAGTTCCGTGGCGAAGAAAATGATACGTCTTTCATTCAAATTTTCCGCAGCTTGTGAAAGTTCGAGCTGTTCTGCTATCGTTCGAGCGATGATCGTTGGGTCCATAGTTGTCGGCGTGGCGCACGAGATCAACATGAATGAGAGTACAGCACTCGAGAAAATCGCTAC
>CAYXCE010000211.1:0-2730 GCA_964463395.1 uncultured Pseudothermotoga sp. | reverse complement strand
TTTTCTTTTTGAGAGTTATAATTTAACCAAGGGAAGAGCGATGATCGGAGTTCTTGTCAAGGGAGTTTGTCCAGGTGTTGAGGAGTTGTTTGAAGAACTCAATCGAAGCGGTTTGAAGATGTTGAATCTCGGCGATAACATGGTGAATCCTTCACGGATGTTAGAGCTAACTTCATACAATATTCGGGAAAGAGTTATTGAAATTGCTCAATCTGGATCTGTACGAAAGATTTTAGCGGTGGGAAACGATGATATCCTGTGTTTGGCTTACAGTTTTTGTTCTGTGGGATTAGACGTGGCTTATGTTCCTTCAGCGGATTCGAGCATAACAAGTCGGGGCTTGGGAACTCGAACTATTGTGAATTATCTAATGCGCATGCTTGTCTTGGCAAAAGAAACACAACCTAGACGTACGATCGTGGTTGTATTACCAAAGTTCTTGGATAAGGTTCTAATGCGGTCCAAATTCTTGCTCGACATGTATACCAGCGAAAGTTCTATTTTTCTGAAGTTGTCAATGAAAGGGAATATGAGTGTGATTCATCTAGAGGGATTTCTGAATTGTCTCACGCTTGAGGAACAAGATAGGATGTGTTACTTCAAGGTGGCTCGAAAATTGACTCAGGCTTTCACGCAATGGTCTAAAGTTTGTCATGTCTTCTTTTGTGATGATGAGCCTATGCCGATTTCTCGAGCGTATGAACTTCTGAAGAAGGTGAAGGTAACATGAAGGGTGATCATCCATTCGTGAAATGGGCGATTAAAAGTATTGAGAGTTATATCAGAGACAGAAAGATCGTGGATCCGATTCGAGACGGTGCACCTGAAGAACTTTTATCACGTAGGGCCGGGGCTTTCGTTAGTCTCCATTTACTTGACGGTTCTTTGAGAGGATGCATAGGTACTTTTATGCCTACAAAAGTGAATCTGGCGGTTGAAGTGAGAGACAATGCAATTGCAGCGGCAACGGAAGATCCTAGATTTCCACCGGTCACTCAAAATGAACTTAACGAAATAGAAGTAACAGTGGATATCTTGAGTGAGCCTGAGAAAATCAACGATTTGAGCCAACTCGATCCGAAAAAGTATGGTGTGATTGTCGTGAGCGGTTACAGAAGAGGTTTGTTGCTACCTGATCTACCGGGTGTAGACACAGTTGAACAGCAAATTCGTATAACTTTGAGAAAAGCAGGAATTTCAGAACATGAAAGATTCGATGTGTACAGATTCACAGTTGAAAGGTACCACTGAGAGGTGATCGGGTGCAAAGGATGGCGCTTTACTTTTCCACGTTGGAGAAAAATCGAGTTAGATGTGAGCTTTGCCCTCATCATTGTGTCTTAGACGAAGGACAGGTTGGCTTCTGCCTAGCACGACGAAATCAAGATGGTGTCATGGAGACTTTGAATTATGGTCAAATAACTTCAATCGCATTGGATCCGATAGAGAAGAAACCTTTGTATCATTTCAATCCTGCCGAGCTTATACTCTCCGTTGGCTCTTTTGGTTGCAACATGAAGTGCTTTTACTGTCAAAACTGGGAAATATCTCAACAGGTTGCGCCAACAAAGCGTGTATCTCCCCAGCAGCTGGTTTCCATAGCTCAAAGCAGAGGTTCGAGGGGAATAGCTTATACGTACAACGAGCCTTTCATCTGGTACGAATTCGTGCTGGACACTTCAAGAGTGGCAGCTAAAGAGGGACTCTACAATGTTCTTGTAACAAACGGTATGATCGAGAAGGAACCTCTCAGGTTGCTGCTTCAATCAATTCATGCGTTGAATATTGATTTGAAGGCTTTCGATGATCGTGTTTATGCCAAACTTGGGGGAGATTTGAAGACAGTGCAGACGACCATCGAAATGTGTGTGAAAGCGAACGTTCATGTCGAGCTTACAACGCTGATCGTACCAGGGTTGAACGATGACCTGAATCTGCTGGAAAGAGAATTTGAATGGATCGCAAGTTTAGATAAATCTATCCCATTGCATCTATCAAGATACTATCCGAACTACAAATCCTACGCGCCTGCGACTTCAGCGGACTTATTGATCGAAGCTTACAAGCTCGCAAAAAAGTACTTAGATTTCGTCTATATAGGAAACCTCTGGGAGGCTGAGTATGAGAAAACAGTGTGTCCTAATTGTGGAACAGTATCAATTATTCGGAAAGGTTATGATGTAAAAATCGTGGGATTAGATTCGGAGGGAAGGTGTAGTAAGTGTGGCAAAAAGATAGTAAGAATCTTTTGAAGTTTGACAAAAGGTTATTGCTCATCGCATTTTCACTTGTGTCGATCCTTTTGGTTATCTTCCTGACGTCCTTTTTCAAGGCTTCTTCGAGCTATTACGAATTGAATGGTTTCACACTTGGAACTTATTGCCGAGTAGTTGTATCGTCAAAAAAGAGTTCAAAAGTTTTAGCTGAAGTTATATTCAATGAACTTGATAGAGTGTACAAAAAATACAATCCGAGTGATCCGACGAGTGTGATAAGCAAAATAAACGGTTCAAAGGACTGGGTTGATGTGGATGAGGAAACTTTCGTTCTACTGGATGTAGCCATGCGATTCAGTAGAATAACAAATGGAGCGTTTGATCCTGCTTTGGGAAATCTCGTACAGTTGTGGGGTTTTGATAAAATCGCAGAGAAAGTCCCTGAGAAGATACCAACTGCGGATGAAGTCAACCATGCGCTTCAACGTTCTGGCGCTAGTAAAGTGGAACTCGA
>CAYXCE010000210.1:0-2744 GCA_964463395.1 uncultured Pseudothermotoga sp. | reverse complement strand
GTACTCTCAACGAGAGGTGTTTCAGATCCGAGGGAAAGGATCATCTCCGCCCTCTCAGTTCCGTTCGTCTCGTGCAGCGCCCGTCTCCCCGTGTATCTGTTGATCGCTTCGATTTTCTTCAATAAAAACCGTGGTCTGGTGGTATTCTCGGTCTATTCGATCAGCATGGTCGCAGCCATGGTGAGTTCCGTGGTGTTGAACAAGCTCCTTTTCAAAGGTCAGCGTGGATTCTTCATCTTGGAACTTCCGAGATACAGGTTGCCGACCATCAAGAACCTGATCATCTACACCTGGTTGAGGGGCAAACATTTTCTCGTGAAAGCGGGTACGATCATCTTCGTGGTATCGGTGATCCTGTGGGCTCTGATGTACTTTCCAAATCCAAACGATATCACGCAGTCATTCGCAGCACAAATAGGAAAAGCGGTCTCTTTCGTCTTTAAACCGCTGGGATTCGATTGGCGTGTTTCAACTGCCTTGTTCTTTGGAGTGGCGGCCAAGGAGGTCATAGTGTCAACTTTCAGCATGCTGTTCAGCACGGCACAGGGAGAATCGCTGAGTCAGTATCTATCACAACTGTTCGATCCAGTGGCGGCGTACAGCTTCATCATCTTCGTCATGGCGTACATTCCGTGCTTTGCCACCCTCGCAACGATTCGCGGTGAAATCGGTACGAAATACGTCTTGATCGCGGTGTTTTACAGTTTCTTCTTCGCTTACGCAGCTGCTTTAATTGTCAAACTCGTGGGAGGTGTCCTTTTGTGAAATTGTTGCTCTTGTTGGAATGGTTGGCATCGATTCTACTGTTCTTTTCGATGATAAAGCAAGAAACAATGCTCGGAATTTGCGTCTTGGTTTTCTCCTCCATTTATCTGTTTGGACTTCTGGAATCGAGGAACGATCCACAGAGAGTTCGTGCGCACATCATGGTCGGGGGTATACTGTTTTTCATAACAACGATTTTGACACTCTTGAACGATCTGTCCAAGCTCGACTTACATTTCAATTTCTCAAGAATTCTTTTAATTTTCCTCGGTTTGATCGGATTGATTCAAGCTCGCGTGGTGAGAAAGAGCTTCAAATGAAACGGTAGATCAACAGATAGATCCCGGCGGATGCGAGTGCCGCAACGGGTACTGTGGCGAACCACGAAATGAGTATGTTTTTCAAAACCCCGACGTTGACGAGCTCCACACCGCGGGCCATTCCAACACCCACCACGGACCCCACGACGACGTGCGTCGTGGAGATGGGAAAACCGAACACGGATGCCAGCAAGACCGTCGAAGCTGTACTGAAATCGATGCAAAAACCTCTCGAATTGTTCAACTGCGTGATCTCTTCGCCCACCGTCTTCATCACTCTATAACCAAGGATCAACACACCCACAGATATACCCAAACCACCCAACGCCAAAAGCCAGACCGGAACCTGGACCTTCTGAGTCACACTTCCGTGCGAAACGATCCAATAAATCAACGCGAGTGGTCCTATAGCGTTCGCAACATCGTTCGCACCGTGAGAAAAACTCACATAGCAGCTCGTCATGACCTGCAGCCTTTTGAACACGCCCTCGACGAATTCGTAGCCATTTGAATCGTCCGCATCGATCTTTCTGAGCATGAGGGTTCCAACCACACCGGCTGAGGCGGATACGATCAGAGAAATCAAAAAGCTTCTTGATGGTTGCATCTTCAAAGTTTTCAACATGAACAGCAAACTTATGATGAAAAAAGTTGTGAATATGATCACTGGTATGGCTTTCTTCATCGCAGCGGACGGATTAGGTTTGCGCAAGATCACATAAGAAATGAGCTTGAAAATCGCATAAGCCAGCAACCATCCTGCGATCGGAGAAAGGACCCAGCTTACGAATATGCTCATCATCTTACCCCAATTAATGGCGTTGAGGCCGGCGCTGGCTATACCGAACCCCGCCATACCACCAACGATGGAGTGTGTCGTCGACACCGGCATACCCCAGATCGTGGCCAACAAGATCCAAATGGACGAACCGAGCAAAGCGGCGAGCGCTCCTGCAAGAACTGTCCTCGCATCGTTCACCACTTCAGGTTTGACTATGCCTCTAGTTATCGTTGTGACCACATGTGAACCGAACATGACCGCTCCAAGAAACTCCAGAACGGCCGCTATGATCACCGCCTGCTTTGCCGTGATCGCCCGAGCCCCAACCGCTGTGGACATCGAATTTGCCACATCGTTCGCTCCGATCGAAAATGCCATGATGAAACCTACAGCAAATGCTATTGTTAAGAGCAACTTTCGATCACTCCTTCAGCTCTTGGTTATCATCCTCACCTTTTCCGCCACGTTCTCCGCATGATCCGCTGCTCGCGTCAACAGGTGTGTCATTTTCTCAAGAAAGAGTATGTCAACGGGATGGAGCACATTTTTCAGCGAGAAAACTTTCTTACCCAGCGTGAGAGACAACCGATCCGTACCACTCTCGTCGGCTTCAACTTTCCGCGCCAATGAATCCTCTTGCTGGGCGAGCATCGGAGAGAAAGAAGATTCGACCAATCTCAACAGTTCGTGGACGGATTCAGCCATGTACTTGATGGCATCTTGCACTTTCTCTGCCAGATCGAATAACATATCTGTGAGCTCTTTCGGGAGAGGTTTTTCAAAACGATAAATCGTGAGCAATTTTAAAAAATCGTCAATCGCATCGATCACAGCGTCTTGATCGTGCAAAATCAACAGCAAATCCATTCTATCGAAAT
>CAYXCE010000209.1:0-2749 GCA_964463395.1 uncultured Pseudothermotoga sp. | reverse complement strand
GCGCAGTAGACAGCATCCAATTCTGATAGATCTATCTGACTGGTCATCTCGGCGACGGCCCAAACGTATCCCAGAGCGCCGAGTGCGTTCGAACCGCCCTCTGGTATCGTATAAACTTTCCTACCGCGTGATTCGTACTTTTCTTTGTATTCCGCGAACAGCTGATCGATCTTCGCGTACTGTTGTTGAGTGACGAAGACGATCTCTGCACCGAGCAACCTGTCGAGCAGGAGGTTACCGTTGACGACCTCTTTGAGGTAGTTCTGTTCAGCTTCATCGCTCGCAAAGAAATTCCTCAGCTTCTTCAACACGGTGCCGTTCTGTTCGGGTTGACTTTCTCTCAAGAATAGAACCGGTTTCAAACCGAGCTTGACGCACAGATGCGCAGTTGCACGCGCGTGGTTGGATTGTTCGCCCCCACACGTGAAGACCGTGTCACACCCCTGACGGAGTGCATCGGCTAAGAGGAATTCGAGTTTTCTTATCTTGTTTCCCGACGATATGAATTCCGTCATGTCGTCCCTCTTGACGAAAATCTCGCGTTCGTATCTTTTACTGAGCTTGGGAAGTTTTTCAACGGGAGTTGGAAGCTTAGCGAGGGAGATCTTCATCCTATCACCTCCAAGGCTTTCTCAAGAATTTCGAGGAATTCTTTCATACCGATGTTCGCTTTTATCGACCCGCGTTTTTTCCCTCCACCACCAGGTACGTTCAGCAAAGCTTTCAGTTTTTCGACTATCTTTGCACAATCCATTTTTTCCGAGCTGAGAACGAACTCTTCTTCGAGTCTGCAAACGAGAAGATCCGTTGTGGGATTTTTCAACAGCGCCTTGGCTACGGTGGGGAAACCTTCGTAGAACGATATTTCGTACTCTTTCACTTTTTTTCTGGCTAAGACGTTCTTGATCGCTTCTGCGTGCTCTTCAGAAAGACGTTCCAACTGTGAAGAGACCGTTTTGATCTTTTCTATCAGAATCTCGACTCTGGCCGGCAGATCCTGCATGGAACAGGTCAGCGATCTTCTCAGGTTTTTGAAAACGAGCACAGACTTTTGAAAATATTGAAGTGCCCTCTCTCCCGCGACAAAGTGAACGCGCGTCAGGTTTCCTTTCGTTTTCTCCCAATCGATGATCTTGATGATGCCGATCTGCCCCGTGTTATCAACGTGGAATCCCCCACACGCGGACAGATCGAAGTCGTTCACCTTTACGACTCTGACCGTTTGG
This sequence comes from uncultured Pseudothermotoga sp., assembly GCA_964463395.1. Lineage (GTDB taxonomy): Bacteria > Thermotogota > Thermotogae > Thermotogales > DSM-5069 > Pseudothermotoga_A. The sequence goes on along the minus strand of CAYXCE010000209.1, from coordinate 1,523 downwards.
CCAACCTTTTCGCTTATGGCTTTTCTGAGGTTCAACTTCTCCGCTTGATCTCTCTCAAGATAAAGAATTTCCACAGGTGTGCAGCTCCTCACCACTCGGTTGGCGAGCCGTTCAACATCGTCTACCGTTCTTTCCGTGAGGACAGGTAGATCGAGATCGATGGTCGAAGTTTCCTCGCCCATGTGGAAACTCAAAGTCTGCGTTTGGGCTATCTTCAAGAAAGCGGCTGATAGGATGTGTTGAGCCGTGTGCTGTGTCGCGATGTCTCTGCGCCTGTTTTGATCTATCTCGAAGTCGTACTCGTCCGGTTCGAGCACTCGGTCCACCTTGTGATGGATTTCACCGTCTATTTCTTTCACGTACAGCACCTTCGCCGGACCTATAGTGCCACGATCTCCCAGTTGTCCTCCTTTTCCATCTGGATAGAAAGGGCTCTCATCGCTCACGGCAAAGAAGTCTTTTCCTTCCTCATACAATCTTTTAATTCTGATCATGGCATGCTCACCTCTGACGAATATTAGAATCTTGTTCGGGAGGAAGTACCATGGTCACGGTCTCAGTTGTACTCTCACTCGTTCTGATTGTGATCGTTCAAAGGTTCACAAAAACTTTGCTCTTATCTATGATATCAGGTTTTGTTCTCTTCATAGCAATGAATCCTGTGCTGAGATGGGCATTGATGAGATTGTTTCTGGCCTCTCTGCAAGACAGGTCCTTCATAACCTTGATCCCCGCCGTTTTCTTCATATACTTCTTAGGTGAAATCATGGAAGTTTCTAAAGATGCGGAAAAATTGACCGGTTCAGTTCAGAAACTCTTCGATGGATCGCGTGGTGCTGTAGTGTTCATACCTTCCGCGATCGGTTTGATGCCCATGCCTGCCGGTGCCATGTTCACCGCACCCATGGTTGATCAGATGGGAAAGGATATATCGAGTTTGGACAAGTTGACCATCAACTACTGGTTCAGGCACTGCTTGGAATTCTTCTGGCCCGTGTATCCGGCCATGTACTTGCTCGCAGGTCTCACTTCTACAAAAGTTGGGATCATTTCGTTGAAATTGTCGCCTTTGTTCATCGCAACTTTCATCAGCGGATGGTTGTACTTGAATGGGGCAAGATTCGTGAAATTCAACAGATTGAACAAAAGCGATGTCAAGTACCTGTGGCCTCTACTACCAGTCCTGTCCGTGGGACTCTTGATACTCCTGTTCAAAATGGAAGGTTGGTTCGCGTTGTTGTTGGTCAGCGTTTTCTACGCTCTCTTCAGGATCAGTTACGTTCCGACTTCTCTCAGAAGGACGTTGAAAAAATTGGATGTAGTGCCAATTCTGCTTTTAGTCTTCATGTTCAAGCATGCGATGATGGATTTCAATTTGGGAGAATCTATGAGTCGAGAGCTTGGAAGCCTCGGTTTGAGCACGAAGCTCGTGGCTGTAGTCTTGCCCCTGTTGGTTGGCATGTCCACGGGGATAACGCACGCCGCTTTGGGGATCTCGTATCCCGTCGTGGTGAGTATGGGAG
>CAYXCE010000208.1:2199-2756 GCA_964463395.1 uncultured Pseudothermotoga sp. | reverse complement strand
GGATGCGGCCGGTGGCTATTTCTTAGGACAGTTCCCCCAGGGATGGGCAGAGTGGAACGGAAAGTACAGAGATATCGTGAGACGTTTCGTCAGAGGCGATGAGGGAACAATCGCCGAGCTTGCGACACGCATTGCGGGCAGTGCGGATCTTTATGCTGGAAAATCACCCCATGCGAGTATAAACTTCGTGACGTGTCACGATGGTTTCACGTTGAGAGATTTGGTGAGCTATCGCTACAAACACAATGAAGCCAACGGCGAGGGCAACAAGGATGGAACGGACGAGAATTTTAGCTGCAATCATGGTGTGGAAGGCGAAACCGATGATCCTGAAATAAACAAGATCAGAAAGCAACAGGTGAAAAATTTCATCGCAATGCTCATGATCTCGCACGGCACACCGATGGTGCTCATGGGTGATGAAATGTACAGAACGCAAAAGGGTAACAACAACGCTTACTGTCACGATGATGAAACCACCTGGTTGGATTGGTCTCTGAAGGAGAAGCACCACGACATTTTCAGGTTCTTCAAAAAAATGATTCATTTCAGAAAGT
>CAYXCE010000208.1:0-2189 GCA_964463395.1 uncultured Pseudothermotoga sp. | reverse complement strand
CTCATCCGGCGCTCAGAAGGGAACACTTCTTCACTGGCCAAGCGACGACCCGTGGCATACCGGATTTGACATGGCACGGAGTTAAACCTTTCGAACCTGACTTCACACACCACTCGCACTCCATTGCTTTCATGATCAGTGGTGACGTTGGAAGTGCTGAACAGGACGATGATATCTACGTGATACTCAACCAATGGAGGGAACCTTTGAGGTTCGTGCTGCCATACTTGCACGGCAAGAGTTGGTACAGGGTGGTGGATACATCGAAGGATTGTCCTGAAGATTTTCTCGAAGAGCCGGAGCATGTGGGTTATGTTTATATCGCACAACCGAAGAGTACGGTGATCCTCCTAGGTAAGTGATACAATACAAGGTAAGCACATCGAAAGGGGGGCTACAACATGAGGAAGTTTTTGATCCTGATCATCTTTTTACCAAGCGTTATTGCCCTATCACTTGTTCCTGTCACAGCGGACTTCGCATTGATCTTGAACGATCTTGGAAAGGTCCACGACTTGTTACCAACAGTTGCGACAATGGGAAAGCCTTCGACCGGATTCGTCTGTTTTTTCGGTAAACTGACACTGAACTTGCCAACGATTTTTCAAATTATCGAATCGGAAAACCTTAAAGAAGCGCAGAACATCATCGATCTCTCCGTCGTCACTAACGATCCTGAGTGGGTGAAAACAAATCTTCAGCAAATCGTTCAAGACAAAACTTTCATTCAACATGAAGATGTGTCCTACTTCGTGAGCGAGATCATGGTGGAAGATGTGAAGGCCATGATACAGGACAAATTGGCGAAACTCGAGCTCGACAAAACTGCGTTGGTTCACGGAAAACTCCGCACAATGCCTATTTTTGGTATTTTGCTCCACCTACTCGGTTTCAGCGAGGGAATACCCGTTGAGGACGAATTCACGTTGGATATCGATCAGAATGAGGTCGTGAAAATGGCTATCACTTCTAAGAAGGTCTGCAAATCTGATTGGGAATTGGAACTACTCTCAAAGAAAGTGGCTCCGCAAGGGCTCAAAGTTCTTCCAAAGGCCGATCTGATTCTGTTGCTTCCCACCTCCTTGTTGAGACAAATTCCCGCAGAACTCATGGAAGAATTCGATCTCGATTTGAACGAACTGAGTTCTGCCATCTTCAGATCAAACTTCATCGCTCTGAGCGTTTTCCAGGAAGATTCTAAACTTTCAATCTCATTCGATGTAGAACAAGATTTCATAGAAGAGTTGCTGAAACAATTTGAAGAGATGGACGTCAACGTTCAGCGTACAAACGATTGGATCGTTGTCAGTTCTGAAGAATTCGCATTGAAAGTTCCAAGCAAGGGTGGAATAGCTTTTCTTCTTTCTAACGTTGAGGAGAAGGATTTGATCGAGATCGAAACGAACCTTTTGGCGAAGTTATCTTTCTGTCAGGGAGAATTCTTCGTTGATGTTTCAATGTCTCGAGATGGTTGTTCCTTGATCATCAATGCAAAGATCTCCAGTGCTCTACTGAAAGAACTTCTGTCCGATATTCTTTCAGATTTACTGCCAATGCCAGAAGAACTCGAAACGCTCCAAAAAATCATGAAAGCCATAGATGACGTGCACTATTATGAGAATACCAACCCACCTGAGAATCTGGAACAATTACAACTGTTGCTCGGAGAAGAACTCCCTGACGACGTGCTCTATTCCTGTCAAGAAAGCGATGGTACGTTCATCGTTCGGGTCGGTGTGAAAACGAAACTGGCGAACCAGCTCGATGAAGATTACATCCATGCAATTGTAGAGATCTATTTGGATGAGATCGAGATCGATAGGGAAAATCAGATCATTTATTTCATCAAGAGTTTCGAAAAGTACGAGTTGCCATCGATATCAAAAATCGTGAGAGATCTGGTCGAAGGCTTCAGATTGTACTACGCTGATTTTGGAGAAATGCCAGACGATTTGAAAACAGTGAGGGTTTGGTACACATGGTTGCCTGCCTCCGTTCATGAGATCGTGAGTTTCAGCGCAGAGCCTGAGGAGAAAAAAGTTATTTTGAAGATCGAAAGCGATGAGGAACTTGAAGAAGATCTCATCGAGGAACTCTCACTGGAAGAAGTCTCATATGAGAACGGTAATATCGTTGTGATCTTCAAAGTTGAGTGATTCCATCTGAATGAACAGTTTGGGGCGGAGAGC
>CAYXCE010000207.1:0-2783 GCA_964463395.1 uncultured Pseudothermotoga sp. | reverse complement strand
AGGTGAGCATGCAGAGATAGGAGTTGAACGCGATGAAATCGCCCAAGCTGACCTGACCCTTCACCACCATGGGCCCACCGAAGAGCAGGGCGAAGGCGTGTGCGAGGGCGGCCAAGAACATCATCAGGGGGAAGAAGACGGAAGAAATCTTTGCGAGCGAGACGCCCGCTCTGTAACTCTTCCAAGAACGCTCTTTGAACATTTTCCAGAACTTGTCGTTCGCGGCGAAGCTCTTCACTATCCTTATGCCTGAGATCGTTTCTTCCGTTATCTCGCTCACCGCAGAGAACTGGTTCTGAACCTCCATGAATCTTCTGTGGATGACCCGACCGAAGAAGAGTGCCACCAACGCTAAGGCGGGCAGAGGTATGGACGCGAGCCACGTCAGTTTCCAACTCACGGTCCTTCCCATGAACAGAACGGTCATCACGGCCATGAACGTCGCATCCACGGTCATGACGACGCCTTGGGCGAGTGCCATGCGCACAGCTTGTAGATCGTTGGTGAATCTCGCCATCAGATCGCCGCTCCTCACTCTATCGAAATAACCCAACGAGAGTGAGAGGAGCTTATCGAAGAGCGTTTTTCGGGCGAGGTATTCGAACCGTCTTGCGCTGCCTATGATGAAGTATCTCCAGAAGAAACGCAGTATGGTTATAGCGAGGGCTATGCCGACGATCCATCCCACGGCGACCGTCACGAAACTCATCTGGGGACTGTCAGACCTCAAATGGTCCACCACACGCCCAATGAATCTGGGAATGTAGAGTTGTAGAAGATCGACAACGATGAGCGTTAGAATGCCAACCAGATAACTGAGCCAATGCTTTTTGACGAATTCGAGGAGCACGGTGTCACCTTCCCACGAACTTTTTCATTCTCTTTACTCCCTCTATCAAAGCTTCTTCGCTCGTCGCGAAAGACAACCTGACGAAACCAGGTGCGTTGAACGCGGAACCTGGTACCAACGCCACGTAGGCTTCTTGTAAGAGTTCCGTGCAGAATTTCACGTCATCTTTTTCAAACTCACTCACATCGACGAGCACGTAGAACGCTCCGCTTGGCTTGACAAAGTCGAAACCAGCTTCCTGCAACAATTTACAGACGAGGTCTCGTCTCTGCCTGAATTTCTCTTTCATGTGAGTTGTGTCGACTTCGAAAGCCTTCAGAGCGGCGTACTGCGCTGCAGTGTTTATGTTGGAGGTCGTGTGTGCTTGGACCTTCGCCGCCGCCTTGGCGATCTCCAACGGTGCGACCAAATAGCCGACCCTCCAACCCGTCATGGAGTGCGATTTGGAGAAAGCGTTCACCAACGCCACGTTCTTTCCTTTGGAGATTGAATACATAGAAACGTACTCACCGTCGTAAACGAGGCAATCGTACACTTCGTCCGACACGATGAACACGCTCTTCTCAACGGCGAGAGTGTGTATCTGTCTGAGCAGTTCTCCATCGTAAACCACACCGGTGGGGTTGTTTGGACTGTTCAGCACGATCGCCTTGGTTTTAGGTGTGATCGCACGCTCTATTTGATCCAACGAAGGTTTGAAGCCACCATCGAAAGTCGTCTTCACGTGCACCGCCCTGCCTCCGAGCATGCGCACCATGGGTTCGTAGCTCACCCAACACGGATCGATGATGATCACCTCGTCGTTCTCTTCGACGAGTGCCGCGAGACAGTTGAAGATCGCTTGTTTCCCACCGTTCGTCACGATCACCTGTTCTGCCGTGCACGGAACGCTGTGTCTTTCCGACACGTACTGCGCTATCTTCTGTCTGAGCTGCGGTATTCCGGAAGAATCGGTGTATTTGGTCAAGCCAGCCCTCAACGCTTCTATGGCAGCCTCGACGATGGGTTGTGGCGTTGGAAAATCCGGCTCACCAGCCGTCAGGTTCACCACATCGATCCCCTTTTGCTTCATGGACTGCGCCAATGCGTTGATCTCTAAAGTTTTTGAACCGGCGATGCTTTCGATCCTTCCCGACAGACCCATGATAGATCCTCCCTTCAGGTTTCGGCACGTTCCCCTCTTTTAACGGAGCTCATGGTCATGTACGAAGCGAGCAAGAACACGATCGAAAAGGCGAACAGAGAGCGATACCCCAGAAAATCGATGAAAGCCCCCGCGAGCGGTGGGGCAACGATGTTGGCGGCCATCGAGAAGAAGTAGTAAAGGCCAGTGTAACCACCCACTTTTTCAACTTTCGTCATGTCGACCACCATGGGTAGTGAATTCACGTTGACCAACGCCCAACCTGTACCACTCAGAGCGAACATGACGTAAAGCAGGTTCAACAGCATCGTTCCTGTGAAGAGTCGAGAAAGAAGGATCACAGCCAGCAAGCAGATCACGATGATGGACAATCCCAATCTTATGGTCTTCTTCCTACCGAGTTTCGCACCGATGAACCCCGCAGGTAGAGCGAAGATCATGAAGGAGAGCGAAAAAACACCCAGCACGAGCGCACCCGTGCTCTCACTTATGCCCAGATGGAACTTCGCGTAACTGGTGAAGAACGTTTCGATGGCGTTGAAACCGACGAACCAGAAGAATATGGACAAGAGCATCATCATCAAACTCTTCTCTTTGGAGACGAAAACTTCTTTGAGGTTCTCCACCAACTCTTTCGAACCCTTTTCGATCGTTTCGGCGATCTTCACCCTTTCACCCTTGACCCTGTACTCGGCCGGCTCCTTTATGAAGAGGAGCACCAAAAAGTTTGCGATCAACATCAAAACGGCACCCGCCAAGAAGGGATAAGCTTTGTTCACATCGTAGAGT
>CAYXCE010000206.1:0-2785 GCA_964463395.1 uncultured Pseudothermotoga sp. | reverse complement strand
TATTTGGTGACACAACCAGAGCCGGCCTGTTCAAGCGCGCAATAACATTGGCCATGGTGAAGGTTTTGCCGCTTCCAGTCACACCTATGAGGGTTTGAAACCTATAACCTTTCAATACGCCTTCAACGAGTTTCTCAATCGCTTGAGGCTGATCTCCAGTTGGCTCGAAATCGCTGGTGAGTTGAAACAATATGTTGATACCTCCACCTCAAGAGATTGACTCAAATTTGTGGACAAAAAACATTTCTCAATCTCCCGGTTGCAAGTAGATCAAACCGTTGAGAAACTTGATCAGTTCAACGGCCTCCTTGGTGCTGGGTTCACGTTTCATCATCTCTTCGGTCGTTGGCAAGGAACCATAATATTCTCTATTGGCATCGTTGTCCAACTGAATCATAGAACCTTGCAAGGACAGACCAGCGAAGAAACCTTTGCTAACAGAGTAGGAGTATATCGACGCTTGGAGCCTGTAATCAGTCTCAGCAGACAGCGACCTACCCAACGGTCCCGCAGCTATACTGACGTTTCCACCCAGTGTCACGCTGGCTGAAAGTAAGCTCTTCACAGCTTGTTCATTCATCAAAACCAGCACCAATCCAACGTTCTGAATGCCCAGCTGTGCACCGAGACTCAAACCTGTGAGCTTCAAAAACACAGGTCCGTACCATTTACCGGTCGCTGCATCACGCCTCAGAAGGAAACCCTCACCGTACTGACCTCCTATGACTAACCCAACTTTGATCAGTGAAGGAAAAATCGCTAGACCTTCCGATTGTCTCAGCAGTTCAACGAAAGCCCCGCTGTCAGGAACACTCGAGAGTTCTTTCATGATCGAAAGGGCCGAACTGAGCCTTTCATTAGCAGAGATGGCGAAAACGAACAGAGGTACACACACCAAAAGGACCACTGCCCCTCTCATCGTAACACCTCCTTTTAAAAGTTTACTACCACAATGCGGTTTCTACTATAATAAGACTTAGGTTCGAAAACAGCAGGAGGTGTTTTCAATGAGAGTCAGGGTTGACGAAGCTGCTTGCATCGGGTGTGGTGTCTGCGAAAGCCTCTGCCCAGAGGTATTCAAGTTGGCAGACGATGGCAAGGCAAAGGTCCTCCAACCAGAAACTGAAGAGAGCTGCGCACGCGATGCTGCTGACAGCTGTCCAACAGGAGCGATCCACATCGAGGAATGAAAAGAGGCGGATCCCCGCCTCTTTTCCTTTCTTTTCATTTCTCAGATGGAAGTTTTTTAGAACGTAAACAATTCTGTTCCTTGATACCACACCCACCTTGGATACATAATAATAGTTGCTTCACCTCATTCAGACAGATAGGGGTTTCATCATGAAAGAAAAAATCATAGAAGCTCTGAAGGCAAAGCTGAACCGTCGAATTTGGGATAGTTGGTTCAGCACTTTCGAGGTCAAAGAGATAGGGGAAGATCGCGTCGTCTTTCAGGTTGGTAATCTCTTCATAAAAGATTGGCTAGAAATGAAGTATGGTAACCTCATAGCACGAACACTCAAAGAGGTTTTCAATCGTTCTATTGAGTTCAAGATAGAGTATGCACCCCTTCAAGACCAACCGGTGGAGGACGAAAGTGAGCCATTGGTCAGAAAAAGGCCCCTTGTTCTCACACCTCTCAACCCCATCTTTACTTTCGAAAACTTCGTCACTGGTCCGAGCAACATGTTCGCATACAGCGCTTGCCTCGAAGCAGCCAAAAACCCCGGTAAGTACAACCCGCTCTTCATTTACGGAGGCGTTGGTTTGGGAAAAACACACTTGCTCCAGGCCATAGGACATTACCTCTTCAAGCATCAACCTGAATTACGGGTGGTCTACCTGACGAGTGAGCGTTTTCTCAACGAGTTGATAGAAGCGATTCAGCGAGGAACCACGAAAGAATTCAGAGAACGTTATAGATCCAGAATCGACGTGTTGTTGTTGGATGACGTCCAGTTCCTCATTGGAAAAAACGGCATTCAGACAGAGCTTTTCCACACCTTCAACGAACTTCACAACGTGGGTAAACAGATCGTCATATGTTCGGATAGGGATCCGCAGATGCTCGATGGTTTTCAAGACAGACTCATAAGTCGTTTCCAGATGGGCGTCGTGGTCAAAATAGAAAAACCAGATGTTGAGACGTGTTTCAAGATAGCTCAAAAGATGGTCAAATTCGAAAATGGGGATCTTCCTGAGGAAGTTTTGTTCCTCGTGGCAGAACACTTCAACGATAATTTAAGAAGGCTCAAGGGTGCGATCGTAAAGCTCCTTATGCACAAACAGATTTACAACGAAGAGGTCGATCTTCCCAAGGCAAGACAGATTCTTTCTATAGAACCGATCGTGCCAAAATGCAGATCCGCTGAAGCAAAGTTGTTCGATGTTCTCCATGAGCTTTTCAACGTGACACCCGATGAACTCAAAGGCAACAGTAGAAAAGATAGCGTGATCATAGCGCGCCAGTTGGGTATGTATGTGGCAAAGAACTATCTGAACCTTTCACTCAGGAAAATAGCTGAGATTTTCAATAGGTCTCACCCAACAGTTTTGAATGCGGTTCAAAAATTCGAATTCAGTCTCAGAACCAACAGGTCGCTTGAATCGTTGCTGAACAAGGTGGTGGAGCTATTCAGGGAGAAAACGGCAGGTCAGATGTTATGAAATTGCTCTCCACCTTCAATGGTCTTCTCATCAGTTGTTCGATGCTCAATGCGGGATTCTTTCCATTGAAGAGAATTTCGTGAACCTGCTGGGAGATGGGCATCTCAACGTTCAGATC
>CAYXCE010000205.1:0-2795 GCA_964463395.1 uncultured Pseudothermotoga sp. | reverse complement strand
TCTTTATTGACCAGCATGTCTTTGAAGATCTTTTTCTGAAAATTGTAATTCATGAATACGATCCTCAGACCCACTTTCGTGAAGATGTTGTTCGAGACAGAATTTCTTTGAGATAAACACAGTGGACTGTCGAGTAGTATCAAAGATTTCACCTTATTCGGTTCGTCTAGAGCCAACCACAGGGCGACTTCAGAACCCATCGAATGTCCAAGAACGTGGTAATGATCCAGTTTCAGCCTATCGGCAAGCTGTGCCACCACTTGTGCCATATACCTTCGAGAAAGCTTCTGCTTGACTTTCTTCTCACTCAATCCAAAGCCTGGCAGATCGATGGCGATCAGCATTAAATCTTTCCCCAACAGATCGAAGAGATATTCAAAATTCGTTGAGTTACCCATGAAACCATGGATCAAAATCAGCGTTTCAGGTCCATTTCCAACCTTTTGATAGGCTATTTTCAAGCCATCGATAGTTTCAAACGAGTAATGAGATCGATCTAAGAGTTTCTCTCCCTCGCTGGCTTTCAACGGATCCATCGAAATCAATATGAACACCCCAGAGAAAATCAGTGACCACAGTAAGAGTGTCTTCATTAGACTCACCTCCACTCCTAAGCTGAGACTTGCGAATCATTCAGTGTGTTCGATTGAAGATCAATAGTGTGTTTTCTGCAATTTCATCGTAGATCTCTGCCTAAAATTATCTTGAACTCGTATCATTCGTAAACACTAAATGAGAAAAGTTACACTTGGATACCTAGTCTAAAAGATAGCCGTCGCTGTGGTAATATAGTTCAAGAAAGAATTGTTTTGGAGGTGAGGTGGATGAAGAAAGCGTTAGTCTTGGTTTTAGCACTCGTTGCGGGTCTCATTCTGGCACAGGCGTTTTCTGATGTTCCCGTGAACCACTGGGCATACGAAGCTGTGACTGAACTTGCCAAACTCGGTATCATTTCCGGTATGCCAGACGGTACTTTCCAAGGCAACAATCCAATGACTCGCTACCAAGTTGCAGTCGCACTCAAAAGACTCATGGATTACCTTACGAAACAGATCCCGACGGCAGCCCCGGCCGATCTACAAAATGCTTTGAGAAGAATATCTGCCTTGGAAGATCTCGTGAGCACAGCAATAAACAGAACGCAGAGACAAGGGGAACAGTTGGCTGCCACTGACCAAACGCTCCAAACTGTTCTGGCTGAAATTTCCAATTTGAAGTCCACGATAGTTGAAATTTCTCAGGTTCGAAGGGACCTGCCAACTATGATCGCAGCTTCTGAAAATAAGATGATGACCATGTACAATCAGTTGTCTTCAAAGGTTGCCGCAGTTGAGAAGAGTGTTTCTGATCTGCAAGCTCAAATTTCTGCTCAGATCATGTCACAAATCAAAGGTTCCATCGATGCGGTCAGTGCAAAAGTGAACGAACTGGATGGTAAGATCAACACGTTCTCCTCGAGGATCGACACTCTGTCAAAATCACTTGACTCAACGAAAGCTGATCTAACAGCACTGTCCAAGAGGATCGACGCTGTGGAATCTAACCTGCAGGCTCTCACAACATTGAGAAAAAGTTTGTCCGATCTTGAGGGCCGTGTTGCAGCACTTGAAACAAAAGTCGCTTCAGATGTGGACTCTCTCAGAAAAGCCTTGGATGCAACGGCTCGACAACTCGATGCGAGATTGTCCCTGCTTGAGGGTCAGGTCGCCTCGCTCGTCACAGATGTCGAAAGGTTGAAGAAGGATGTTGCGGAAGCGACGAGTGCTGCGAAGAAAGTTAGCGTTCTCGAAGGCAACGTTGGGACGTTGGCTGGTCAGATGACATCGCTGAGTCAAAGAGTGGCACAGAACGAACAGAACATCGCAAATCTATCGAAGAAGATCGACTCCAAGCCATGGATGAGCGATATTGAGGCCTCAACGGTTGAGCTATCCAAGAAAATCAACGATGCTTACAACATGGGTTTGATAGGTATCATCGTCGGTGCGGCTGGTGCGGTACTTGGGATAATCGGTTTAATGATGGCTGGCAGCGCAGGTGGCGCACAGTAAACTGAGAGCAGGTTTTTGATCCAACCACAAAAGGGCCCCCCACTCATGGGGGTCCTTTTTTCTAAGGGGGGGGCTATGAAATGAGCTTTATTCTGTTTGCCATTCTGATCACTCGGACGATCGTGTTGTTACTTTGGACTGTCAGTGTATTCAGATCCAAGAGGGATGGAAATCAAGATTTTGTAAAAGATCTGATCGAACTTAAAATAGAGTTGAGAAATTTGAGAGAGTATCAGCAAAAGATTGAGGAAGAGCGAGCCCAAAGATTGATCGATACTATTGGAAATATTCACAAACTTTTTGAACAGTTGAAGAGTCAATCCGAGATGTCCGATCAAGAAAAAGAAAAGCGCATACAGCATTTGATCGACCAGATCTATATGTTTGTGAATCAACAACAGAAGCACATGGAAACTTTTCTTTTGGAGCAAGGAAAAAATAAAGAAGAAATAGAAAAAAGAAGGGACGCACAGCTTTCAGATATGAAACGCTTGATCGAGCAATTTGTAAAAACTGTCTCGGGTACAAAAACGCGTGGTCAAGTTGGAGAGATTTTACTGAAAGAAGTATTGAAAGATTCAATAAGGGTCGGCCTTGTAAAAACGAACCTCAAAGTTGAAAGCGGGGAAGTTGAATTCGCATGGGATCTTGGGGATGGAAAATACATTCCCATAGATTCCAAGTTTCCAGAGTTGAGCGCCATCATCGAGGGGATGGAGAATTCCACCAGCGTGGATGAAAGGG
>CAYXCE010000204.1:0-2832 GCA_964463395.1 uncultured Pseudothermotoga sp. | reverse complement strand
CAGCGATCATGTGGTGCTGTTGGACGAACACGGAAACAGTTATGATTCCATCTCTTTCGCACATCACTTAGAAAAACTGCTCAATAGAAAGAGCAGGATCGTTTTTCTCATCGGTGGCCCTTTCGGGGTTGATGAGAGTTTGAAGGAAAGGGCGGATGAAACGATTTCTCTATCCAACATGACACTGACTCATCGCTTAGCCGCGATAGTGTTGTTGGAGCAGCTTTTCAGGAGTTTCAAGATTCTGAGCAATCAGAGGTATCATTACTGATATGGGAGGGAGAGAATAGGTGGAAGATCCGTACAGTAGTTTTTTACAGCTACTCACCATTATATTTCTGCTTGTACTTTCAGGGATCCTCTCTGCCTCGGAAACTGCCATCACCTCTTTGAGCCGATTGAAACTCATCAAGAAAGGTGAGCAAGAATCGATACACCGTGTCAATCGCATGTTGACGGCCGTGCTCATAATGAACAACTTCGTTAACCTCATGCTCTCCTCCGTGGCGACCTTGTTGTTCGTCAGACTGTTCAAGAACGTCAGTCAAGGAGTTGTCGCTCTGCTTGGAACCATCTTCGTCACTTTCGTTGTGCTCATATTCGGCGAGATCTCTCCGAAGATATACGCTCGAGAATACGCAGAGAGGGTGTACGGTCGGTCCGAGAAATTGCTGCGATTTTTAGAGCGCTCGCTTTCGCCAATCATTAAACCACTGCTCTATTTGAGCAACGTCATCGTCAAACTCTTCGGTGGAGAAGCCATGCAGGATGCACCGTTCATAACGTCTGAAGACATCCTCAACGCCGTGAACGCAGGTACCGAGGATGGAACGATCGGCAAGCAAGAGGGAATGATAGTGGAGCAAACGTTCAAAATGAGCGAGACGGCCATAAAAGAGATCATGACACCTAGGGTCGATGTGGTGGCAGTCGAGGAGAACGCAACGATCGAGGAGTTCATCAAGTTGGTGAATCAGGAAGGTTATTCACGCATACCGGTCTTCAGAGAAGACATCGACGACATCATTGGGATTTGCTACGTCAAAGATGCGGTGGGCATTGTGGAACAACTGGGGTGGGAAGTCGCAAAAGTTAAGAGAGTTGCGGAGATCATGCGAGAACCTATATTCGTCCCGGAAACTATGAGGGTGAGCACGCTCTTGAGGATCTTCAAGGAGAAGAAGATGCACATGGCGATCGTGGTGGATGAATTCGGAGGGACCGCGGGGATCGTGACTTTGGAAGACATCTTGGAAGAGCTGGTTGGAGAAATCATGGACGAGTACGACTACGACGAAACGAGTAACATAAGGAAGATCTCTGAAAACACCTACATGGTGAAGGGAACCACACCCTTGAACGACATAGAGCGAGAGTTGGACGTGGAATTTCCAGAAACTGAGCACGAGACGCTCGCAGGTTATCTTTTAGAGCAGTTTCAGAGGATACCATCTGTCGGTGAAGAACTCGATCTGAACGGTTTTCACTTCAAGATTGTGGCGGCAACGAAGAGTAAAATCGAGAGAGTTTTGATGAGCATAAAGAGGAGAGAAACGAATGAGCGAAACGAAATTGATCGAAAAAGCGATTGAGGCCATGGAAAAAGCCTACGCACCGTACTCCAAATTCAAAGTTGGAGCCGCCCTTCTGACCAGATCTGGAAAAGTTTTCACCGGTTGCAACGTGGAAAACGCTTCCTTCGGTTTGTCCATGTGTGCGGAACGTGTGGCGATCTTCTGCGCTTTGGTGGCGGGAGAGAACCAGTTCGAAAAGCTCGTGGTTGTGGCCGATACGAACGAACCGGTCAGCCCATGTGGTGCGTGTAGGCAAGTGATGAGCGAATTCGGAGATTTTGAAGTTCTGTTGACCAACAAGAAAGGCAAAATGTTGAGAACACGCGTTTCAGAACTTTTACCCCACGCGTTCAAACTGGAGGAGGGATAAAGTTGAAATCTGGTTTCGTCACACTCGTCGGAAGACCGAACGTTGGTAAGTCCAGCTTGGTGAACACCTTCATGGGAAGAAAAGTACTCATCGTGACAGAAAAACCTCAGACGACGAGGAATCGAATCCGTTGCATCTACACAGATTCGAACCACCAGATCGTCTTCATAGATACACCGGGGATTCATAAACCTGTACATCGGTTGGGACACTTCATGGTGGAAGCGGCGGTACAAGCCATGAAGGGTGTGGATCTCATACTGTTCGTCCTGGATGCCACAAAAGGTTGGGGAGAACCAGAAGAACAGATAGTGGAACTGCTGAAAGCTTCCAAAAATGAATGTTTTCTCGTGATCAACAAGATAGACATCGCAGAAGATTATCAACACTGGGCAGAGATCGCCCAGCAGAAGTACAATTTCGAGAAAATCTTCTTCACGAGTGTTGTGAGAAATGAAGGTGTGATGGAACTTTTTGAGGCGATCAAACAAGCTTTGCCTGAAGGTCCCATGTACTTTCCTCCCGAAACTATCACGGACCGGCCACTCTCGTTTCAGTTCGCCGAAATCATCCGCGAAAAAGTATTGTTGCTCACGAGGGATGAAGTACCCCACTGTGTTGCAGTGATCGTCGATGAAATATCCGAAAGGGAAAATGGCGTCGTCTATGTCGCCGCCACAATATACGTCGAAAGGGATTCTCAAAAAGGTATCTTGATCGGCAAAGATGGAAGGATGATCAAGCAGATCGGCACGCTCGCAAGATTGGAGATGGAAGCGCTCGTGGGTAAAAAAATCTATCTCGATCTCCACGTGAAGGTCAAGAAAAATTGGCGAGATAAGGATTTCATCATACTGAACGAGGTTGGAATGAAGGACGATCTACAGT
>CAYXCE010000203.1:0-2891 GCA_964463395.1 uncultured Pseudothermotoga sp. | reverse complement strand
ATCTTCCTCCATCATCGTAAAGCCAGCACTTCACCTCGTGATTGGGACTGACCATGAGCTTAGTGGGCGCTTTTTCCGCGCAAATAGAAAGCTTTTCTGGACATCTTGGGTGAAAACGACATCCTCTTGGATATTTCGCAGGATGTGGTACCACACCTTCTATGGAGGCGAGCTTAGACTTGCCAGTTTGATCTATTCTTGGCACAGCTTTCAGCAGAGCTTTAGTGTAAGGATGCAGAGGATTTTCAAACAATTCAAAAACGTCTGCCTTCTCGATCACTTGGCCTGCGTACATCACCACTACTTTGTCACACATTTCGGCAACCACTGCGAGGTTGTGGGTGATGAGCAAGATGGCTGTTCCAAATTGTTCCTTCAGTTCAAGCATAAGTTTCAAAATCTGCGCTTGTATGGTTACATCAAGGGCAGTGGTTGGTTCATCCGCGATGAGTAATTTTGGTCGACATGCTAACGCCATCGCTATCATAACTCGTTGTCTCATCCCGCCGGAAAATTGGTGTGGATAATGTTTCAACCTTCTATCCGGTTCCGGTATCTTGACTTTCTTGAGCATATCCACGGTTTTCAAATCCATCTCTTCCTTTTCGAGCCTTTCGTGTAACTCGTACACTTCCCGTATCTGCCAACCTACAGTGAACACTGGGTTGAGCGATGTCATCGGTTCTTGAAAGATCATCGCGATGTCTTTTCCCCTGACTTTGTAGAGTTCTTCTTTGGGCAAGGGTATCAGATCCATACCGTTGAACCAAATGTGTGAGGCCCCATCGATAAAAGCATTTCTCGGGAGTAATCTGACGATCGAATACGCCGTCACGGTCTTGCCACAGCCAGATTCACCGACGAGTCCCACCACCTCTTTCTCGTTCACTTCAAAGTTCACGTCATCCACTGGAATTATTCTTCCGAAGTTGGTTTTGAATCCAACCTTCAAGTTCTCCACTTTCAACAGCACCCTATCACCTCAAGCCTCGCTAACGAACCTTGGATCGAGCGCATCTCTCAATCCATCACCCAAGAAATTGACGCTCAAAACCGTTATGAAGATCATGAACCCCGGAAAGAAAATCAACCACCATGCAACTTGACCAGTGATGGTCGGTGTCAGGATGTAATTCATGGCTCTCTGAAGCATGTTGCCCCACGAAGGGGTTGGAGGCTGAATCCCAAGTCCAAGATAACTCAACGAAGATTCACTCAGTATCGCATAAGAAAGGTTCAGAGTCATCGAGACGATGGTTATCGGTACAACGTTGGGTAGAATGTGTTTAAAAAGTACTTTGAGTTTACTCGTTCCGAGCACGCGGGCCGCCATTATGTACTCACTTTCCCTGAGAGACAAAACGACGCCTCTAACAAGCCTCGAAACACCCATCCAGCCGAAGATGGAAAGAACGATTATCGTGTTCTTCATGCCTGGCCCAAAAACCATTGTTAGGATGAGGAGTATGGGGAACAACGGAATAGAAAGCATCACGTCGACAAATCTCATCAAAAGCCTGTCCAGAAGTCCTCCAAAGTATCCTGAGATCAAGCCTATGGCAAGCCCTATGGCTGTTGAGATCGCAGAGGCTACGAACCCGACGGTTAAAGAAATCCTACCACCGTACATGAGTCTAACAAGCACGTCGCGCCCAAGTTCGTCCGTACCGAAAGGGTGCTCTCTCATTACAAAAGGAGGTTTGAATCTGGCTCGAAGGTTCATATCTTCATAAGATAAACTCGTGAACAAGGGACCAACAAAGCTGAAGAGTGTGACAAATAACAAACAGAAAAGTCCAAACATGGCGAGTTTGTGCCTCAGAATTTTTCTCCTGACCAACTGCCAATATGTTCCAACTAGCACAGGTGAATCAGAACTTTCTTCGATTTGCTCTATCTTTTTCTTGATTGGTAAGATCATTCAGATTACACCGCCTTCGCGCCGAGTCTGATCCTTGGATCTACAATGGCATAGAGCACGTCAGCTAGTAAATTGCTCAGGAGCGTAACGATGGCAATGAACATGAGACAGTTTATCGCAAGGTTGTAGTCACTGGCAAGTACGGCTTCGTAGATCAACCTTCCCATGCCTGGCCATGCAAAAACGGTCTCGATTATCAAAGCACCGCCGAAGAAGTATGGTATATCGAGCGCGATGATCGTTATGATGGGTATCATTGCGTTTCGAAGTGCATGCTTCAATATGACCCTTCTTTCACTCGCACCTTTAGAGTAGGCGGTTCTTATGTAATCTTGATCTAAAACTTCAAGTAAAGCAGTTCTTATGTACCTGACCCAATAGGCCACCTGTACCAAACCGAGAACGAGCGACGGCAGTGCAAGGTGTCTCAGCCTATCAACAAAAACGTTCCAAAAACCTGTAACACCATAGGTTTGAACGCCGGAGATCGGGAACCATTTGAGCCACACCGAGAAAACTATGATACCCATCAAGGCAAACCAAAAAGTCGGCAATGAGATACCTATGAAGGCGAGCACGGTGAAAAAGTAGTCAAAGAATGAATATTTTTTCACGGCCGAGTAGATGCCTATTGGGAAAGCAACGATCAAACCTATGAGCCAAGCAGTGATCGTCAAGATTAAGGTGTTTGGCAGTCTTTTCAAAATTATTTGCAAAACGGGCTGTTTGTACATGGAAGAATAACCCAAATCACCTTTCAAGAAACTGATCAACCAAAATGTGTACCTCACCGGTAATGGTTCATCCAAACGGTAGTATTTTCTCAACTCTGCTATCCTTTGTGGATCTCTCAGAACTGCTCTGGGGTTTTCCATCCTGGCATACAACAGAGGATCTCCAGGCATGGCATTCAAAATGATGAAAACTATAAGCGAGATCAAAAAGATCACGGGGATGAGCTCTATTATCC
>CAYXCE010000202.1:0-2902 GCA_964463395.1 uncultured Pseudothermotoga sp. | reverse complement strand
GGTTCAACGTGATGTAGCCTCCTCCGATCAATTTGTTGTTCTCATCGTATGCCTCCCACGTGTAGCTCTGGTTCGTCGAGAACGGATCAGTTTGTCTTGCAAAATCTGCGTTCGTCCTTGAGAAGACGAACCTCACGGTGTGTTGCCGACCACTCTCGTCCGTTACCGTCATAGAGAATGGGAGTATTCCAGAAGCGGAGTTCAAGTTACCCTCCATCTTCGCTTTAGTCGTGGCGTTCGCAGGCATCGTCATACCGGCGCTTATGACGATGTCACCTATGGGCTGGTTCGTATCGACGTAACGTTCCCCCGTGTTTGGATCCATCACGGCGGCCCATCCTTGAACCTTCAAACCGGTCGAGGCGTGTATCAGTGTACCGTTCATATCCACATCGAGCGCCCCGGCACGCGTGTAGTAAAGACCTTGCCCATCGCTCAGGACGAAGAACCCATCTCCCTGTATGGCGAGATCGAGCTTTCTTCCGGTGTTTTGGAACGAACCTTGCGTCATGATCTTGTCCACCGTGGCGAGTTGTGAGCCCAGGCCTATCTGGATCGGGTTCGTGCCGCCCATGTTGTTCTGCGGGGCGCGTGCGGCTTTCAGCGTTTGAAGCAAGGCCGTTTGAAAGGTCACGCGCGAACCTTTGAATCCCACGGTGTTCACGTTGGAGATGTTGTTACCTATCACGTCCAGTTCGTACTGAAAATTCTTCATCCCCGAAACGCCGCTGAACATCGAGCGCATCATGGCAGTTCACCCCTCCTGCGAGATTTCAATGACGGAAGCAAGGGGATACTCTCTTCCATTCACGAAGATGTAGATCTGATTGTTCTTGAACTTCACCGATTCAACGATGCCCTGTTGAACTCCTCCGATCAGCACCTCTCCACTCGAGGTGATCTTGCTCACGGTGTAGGTGTAAGTACCGTCCGCCACGGGAAGACCGGAATCGTCTCTGGCATCCCACACGTAAGCGTGGACTCCTCGGTCTAAAACGCCGCTGGTGGCCTGCTTGACCAAATTACCGTTGGAATCGTAGATTCTCACCACGACTGGGGCCCTCTCGTCGAGTTCGAAGACGATGCTTTCGGCCCTCTGGTTCGAAACCGCTATTTGGTTGGACTGCACGACGACGTGTTTACCTATCAAAGAGGCTGCCTGCGCTTGGAGTGCCCCTTGCTGCAACTTGAGGAAATCTTGGATGGATTTGGTCATATTGGTGATCTGCTCGAGTGTGGAAAACTGCGTGAGTTGTGCGATGAACTCTCTGTTCTCCATGGGCTCAAGAGGATTTTGATTCTTCAACTGTGTAACGAGCAGCAACAAGAACGCATTCTTGTCGAGCTCTTTGCTCGCAGTCCTCTGTGAAGGAGTGTACATGGTTGAATAAGAGTTAATCGCGTTGATCATCTTCATCAGCCTCCTGTTTCTTTCTTTGTTGCTGTCCTTGTTGATCGGACTGCTGATCGTGCTGTCTTTCTTCATCTGTTCTTTCTTGATCGAACTTCGGGTTGAACCTCACTTCGATCTGTTCAACCTTGAAACCGAGGCTCGAGAGCCTCGAAACCAGTTCCTTGGAGCTGTTCTCCAGAATTTCTTTCGCTTCGGGCGTGGACACCCTCATGAGCACAGTCAATCTGTCTTGATGTTTCACGAGTTCTATCTCGAGCTTTCCGAGCGTTGGAGGAGAAAGCTGTACTTCTGCCCTTTCTACCAGAGTTTCTCTCATCTGTTTGATCGTTTCAACGATCGTCTGTAAATTGTCCGATCTCTGCTGTTGTTCCACCCTCACAACCACTCGATCGATGTCTCTTTGCTCGATTCGAACGTGCTGAACGATCGGTTGCTCTTGCTCGTACACCCTCTTCGCCGCTTTGCCGTTCAAAGCTTCTCTCACCTGTTCTGTTTTCTCCAACTTTTCAACCCTCTCTTGAATCGGTTCTTGAACGTTCTGTTTGAGCTCTTTCGCCACCGTGAGTTTGAACGTCTCTATCTTGATGGGCTCTCTGATTTTGATCGTTTCTGGAAGATCCTTCTTGACGTGTTTGAACTGCGTTGTTTCGCTCGTTAAGTGCTGAACATAGCGTGAAAGATTGTCCATAATCAACTTCACTTGTGCGGCGCTCAGAACGATGGAAGGTTGAACTGATGTTTGTGCTGTTGCAATTCGTTCTGGATTCAACTGAATGTCTTTCTTCTTAGCACCGTTCACGACGAGTTCCGCTTTTTGAGCAAGCAAACTGATCTGTTGAGGAACAGCTTCATCTACCACGTTGCCGATCGGTTCGACAGAATTTTTTTGGATCTTGACGTTCAAGCCGTCGATCGTTTTCTTCATCTCGTGTAAGGGTGGACTTTTCTGAGTCTTGTTGTGTAACTGCTCGAGTCTTTGAACCGTGTTTGAAGAGTCCATGTTTGAAGATCCTTTCAAAACACTATATTGATCGATCCCACTCGATTGTCCGATATTTTTTGAAACGATGGAAGATTGGCTTGTCTGATTCGTGTTCGAAAAAACGAAGCCGCTCGCTTGCTGCAACACATAGTTCGACTGTGGTTCCGTCTTTGTGATTCGTTGATGATCGATATGCTCAGCTTTGATATTCGATGGCTTGCTCGAGTTCGTCTGCTGAATCGAATTTTCAGAAACTGGGTTGAATTGGGCGTCGTTCGAAGTTACAATGGGATTATTGTGCCGCTGTGCGAACTTGTTTTCCTCCGTTTTTGTTTGAGCGACAGTTTCTCTCTGCTCGATGGAAGGTTTTTCATCGGTGTCGACACGGTTCGATTTCACACTCTGTAGTTGAGGGTTCGAACTGTTCTGAACCGGCTGTGGTGAGACAAACTTACTCGAGTTGGATTGGTTCACAACCTTCTGTCCTTCAGGTGCACCCTGTACAG
>CAYXCE010000201.1:0-2916 GCA_964463395.1 uncultured Pseudothermotoga sp. | reverse complement strand
CACCGAGAGGACCAACGTGTCCACTCTGAAACTGCGCTCGGTGCCGGGGACGGGTCTGAACTGTTCGTCCACGCTGGCGACCACGACTTCTTCGAGCCTTTCTCTCCCTCTGACTTCCACCACTGTACTTGAAAGATACAGCGGTATATTGAAATCTCTCAGACACTGTATGACGTTCCTCAGGAGTCCTCCAGGATAGGGGAGTCTCTCCACAACTGCCACCACTTCGGTTCCCTCGAGCGTCAACCTCCTCGCCATGATCATGCCGATGTCTCCCGAACCGACGATCAGTGCCCTGTGTCCCACTTTCCTGTTGTCTATGTTCATGAGGCGTTGTGCCACACCCGCCGTGAAGATGCCCGATGGTCTGTCGCCGGGGATCATGAGTGAACCGAAGGGTCTTTCGCGTGCTCCAGCTGTGTAAACTACCGCTTTCGTTTCGAGCTCAAAAACACCCTTCGGTGAGACGAGCAGAGCTTTTCTATCTTCGCTCAGTTTCAGCACGTGACAGTCTGTGAATATTCTGATCCTGCCATTGAACTTTTCCAGTTGGTCGCGGAAACGTTCTGCATACTCTGGTCCTGTGAGTTCCTCTTTGAAATAGTGCAGGCCGAAACCGTTGTGGATACACTGGTTCAAAATGCCACCGGTGATCTCGTCTCGTTCGGTGATCACGACATCGAGTCCTCTCTTCGCCGCGGCGATCGCCGCACCCATGCCCGCAGCTCCTGCACCGATGACGAGCACGTCGGTCTTCATTCTCTCACCTTCCCATTGACGATCCAGCTACCGGCAGATTTGAGCACGATGTTCGAGGCGTCCGTTCCAAGCTCACGCTCGAGGATCTTCAAAATCTTGCTCATACAGAAACCACCCTGACAGCGGCCGAACATCGCACGCGTTCTGAACTTCACGCCGTCCAAAGTTCTGGCACCTCTTCTGATCGCCTCCACGATCTCAGCTTCGGTCACTTCGTTGCAGAAGCAGATCATTCTCCCCGCCGCAGGGTTCTCTACGACAGCCTTTTGCCATTCTTCCAAGCTCAACTCTGTGTATTTCTTTATGGCCTTCCTCTTCGGTTTGAAATCGCTCTTTTTCGTCAATCTCAACTTCAACTGATCCTGTAAAAGATCTTCCACCACGTACTTAGCTATCGCTGGTGCTGCGGTGAGACCTGGAGATCTCATCGCCATGACGTTGATGAAATTGGGAACGGACTGGCTCACGCCGATGAAGAAATCTTTCTGCGGACTTTCCGGTCTCAAGCCGGCGAAGGTCTTGACGGTTAGAGAAAAATCTATCTCTGGGACGAGCCTGAGAACGAAATCTTTGATCTGTTGAAGCCCTTCGCTCGTTGTGGTCAGATCGTGTTTTCTATCGCTTGGTAGATCTTCAGCCGTCGGTCCTAAAAGTAGACCACCGTCTATCGTCGGTAGGACCAAGATGCCTTTGGACTTCTCCGTCGGGGTTGGAAAGATGACCGAATTCACAGTTCTACCGAGCTTCTTGTCGAGCAGTATGTACTGACCTTTTCTTGGGTGCAAGGGCACGTATTCGGCACCCGCTCGTTTTGAAAGCTCGTCTGCGAACAACCCAGCAGCGTTTATGACCACGTCCGCGGAATGAGTTTGTTTGCTGGTGATGATCTTAATGACTCTACCGTTCGATTTCTCAAATTCAACGACTTCTTCGTTCAAAAACAGTTTCAAACCATTTTCTAGTGCGTTCTCCACAGCGGCGATCGCGACCATCCACGGTTCCGTTATGCCCGCCGTCGGTGCCCAGAGTCCCATCTTCACGTTCGGATTGACCTTTGGTTCCCTTTCGAGGATTTCGTCACGGTCGTGAAGTTCAAGGTCAGGAACTCTGTTGATCTCGCCTTGTTTCAAAAGTTTGTGGAGCACGTTGATTTCTTCATCATTGAAAGCGAGCACGTAGGAGCCCGTTCGCTTGATCTCGAAATCCAGCTCTTCGGCGAGTTCTGTGTACATCGCATTGCCAGAACTACAGAATTTCGCTCTGGTGCTTCCGATCGGATCGTCGTACCCAGCGTGGAGGATGGCGGAGTTCGCCTTCGTCACACCCCAGCCGACGTCCAGATTTTTCTCTATGAGTAACACTTCGACATCGTACTTGCACAGTTCCCGAGCGATCAGTGAACCTACCACCCCGGCTCCGATCACCGCGATCTTCAAATTCATCCCTCCAAAAGAAAAGGCCACACCCCAAGAGGGATGTGGCCTTCTCCAATTCTCTACCACACCATTTTTATTCTACCATGTGGTGTATGTATGTTCAAGTGCATCATTGTGACGTGTGTAAAATAAATATGAGGCATTTGAAAAACTGTAGCGTGTGAGGTTTTTGATTTCGATGGATTTTCCGTTCTCGAAGAGAGTCAAATTGGTGAAAAAGAGTGACGAATCTGGAAAATACGTACTTTACTGGATGCAGGGTGCTTTCAGGTGCCACCACAACCACAGCTTGGAGTTCGCCGTTTGGTTGTCGAATCGGACGAAAAAACCTCTGCTCGTTCTGGCGGTGGTAGAACCGACCTTTCCGAAGGCGAACCTCAGAAGCTTCAAGTTCTTCTTGGAAGGCTTGAAAGATGTGGCGGATCAACTCTCGCACAGAAACATTGGCTTTCAGGTCGAGCTGGGAAGCTTTCTTCGAATTGTGCCTGAGTATTGTAAAAATGCTGCTTTCTTGGTCGTGGATAAGGCCTATCTTCCAGAGTTGAGGCGCATCAGAAAGGGTGTCTACGAAAAGATAGAAAAGACGATCTTCGAAGTCGATACGAACCTCTTGGTACCCGTCGAGGTCGCGAGCGATCGAAAAGAGTTCGCTGCCAGGACCATCAGACCGAAGATAATGAAGCTTTTGGATTACTTTTTGAACGACTTTGAGCAGTTCGAA
>CAYXCE010000200.1:0-2929 GCA_964463395.1 uncultured Pseudothermotoga sp. | reverse complement strand
ACTGTATGGCGTTCTCTCTCTCGGATTCGAAGCACCCCTCAACCATCGCGTGTGCAACCAGCACGTTCACCTTGTCCGGATCGATTTGGTTCCTGAATTCCACAACACAAGAGTCCAGAAAATCCCTCATGGCTGCGAGAGGATCTTTGACTGTGCCGAGCAATTTTTGATAGTCAGTGTAAGGTAAAAAGAACAGCACAGCATCGTTCAATTTCACACTCATCGGTTTCTCTACGATGTGAACATTTTTGAGTTGAAAATTCTTCCAGCAACTCAGGCCCTGCCAATCGTGATTGCCGAACAAAAGAAAGGTTGGAGCGATCGATGAAAATTTCGAAATCACTTCACTCAGCAAGTTCAATGCGTCGATCCGTGGATTGATCCTGCTGTGGAGAACATCACCAGCGATGATCACCAGATCAACCTCTTCTTTCTCGGCAACGTTGATGAGATGAAAGAGCGATTCTTTGAGTTCTTCGAGCCTATCGATAGGTTTAGAGCCAGTCCAAGATTGCAATCCCGCGTGCCAATCGGACGTGTGGAGAATTTTCATCTCAGCTTCCTCCCGATCTGAAGACATGCTCTTCGGCTGGGAAGATCTTTCTCCTCACATCTTCCGCATACTGGGCAACGGCTCTAACACAGATTTCGTACAAGTTTGCATACCTTTTAGCAAACTTAGGCAAGAAAGTTGGATTCAACCCAAGCAGATCGTGCAGCACAAGTACCTGCCCATCGCAGTATCTTCCCGAACCTATACCGATCGTCGGTACATTCACAGATTCTGTGATCCTCCGTGCGACCTCTTCGACAACCATCTCGAGGACGATCGCGAAGACACCCGCTTGCTCGAGTGCTTTGGCATCCTCCAACAGTCTCTCAGCGGATTTTTCGTCCTTCCCTTGAACTCTGTAACCACCGAAGACGTTAACAGATTGCGGTGTGAGTCCGAGATGTCCCATCACGGGTATCCCACTGTCGACGAGTCGTTTTACCAAAGGTGCAAATACCGAGCCACCTTCGAGTTTGACAGCATTCGCACCCGCCTCCTTGAGGAACCTTCCTGCATTCCGCACGGCTTCGTCTTGTGAGCATTGATACGAAAGAAATGGCATATCAGCGATTATGAAAGCATCTGGTGCGCCTCTTCTCACAGCTTGGGTATGTCTGATCATGTCCTCCATGGTTGCGGGAAGCGTATCAGAATAACCCAACACATTGTTCGCTAAGGAATCTCCAACCAGTATTGCATCCACACCCGCTTCACTGACGATGCGGGCGAAAGGGGCATCGTAAGTGGTGATCAAAACTATCGGTTGTTTCCCCTTCATGGAGATGAACTTCTGAACGTTCATGCTCACAGTCTCCCCTCCTTGAGCTTTTTGAGAACTTCTATCATGTTATCGTACAATGGTGTGAACTGTGGAAACATCTTTTCGAATATCTCTCTTTCTTTTTCAACCACTCGCCAATCACCACGTGCCACAGGACCTGTGAGTGATTCTGCCACACCCTTTATCGAAATGTTCTGTGCGACGTTGAAGATCAAACTGCTCATCACGTTGCGAAAATCTCCAACACCACTGTTAGAATATATCTTCTCTGCGAGCGCTGCGAGACCCACGACAAAATTTGAACAGATCACGGCTGCGAGGTGGTAGGCAATCTTTCCATCTTCAGACAGGATCACGTATTTTCCCGATATGTCTTCAACCAATTCTATCGCTACTTTCAGCCCTGGTTCGTCTCCTTCAAGTCCAAAGATACAGTTTGGAAGATTCAGATACGCGATGTTGGGATCCGCGAACGACAGATTCGGGTGCATCGATGCCCTCGAAAAACCAAGTTCATCAGCACCAATGAAGATTTTCGAAGAGTGAAACCCACTGAAATGTATCAAACAGCTACCTGGAGCACATTTATCTTTGACTTGTTGATAGACATGCTGAATCACCGAATCCGGCACGGCGAAGAGAATGACACCAGACAGAGACTTTAGTTCCTGATATGTTACAGCATCACCCACACCAAGGCCTTCAACAAAAATTCTGGCCTTTTCTTTCGAGCGAGAGACAGCGAAACAAACCCTGTGTCCTTTCTCGATCAAGCGTTTACATACAGCGAACGCGACCTTGCTGGTGCCAAGAACGTTCAACTCCATTCAGGGTCCCCAGTAAAGTTTTAACACGGAAGTCAGATTTTGCTGCGCCTGAGGTTCAACATGTGCTTGAGGGTCAAAAGACTCTGTGTGATATCTTCGTTCACAACGAGCACGTCGCCCGGCACCTCGAGATTGATGGGAGCGAAGTTCCAAATCCCCTTGCTACCACAAGCAACCAGCAGGTTCGCTACTTCCTGTGCGGCTTCCTTGGGCACACAGATCACACCGATCTCGACGTTGAACCTCTTCACAACCCGCTTCAGATCTTTCAATGGGAGCACGACGAGATCGGATACAAATTGACCAACCTTCCGAGGATCGTTATCGAAAATCGCAACGATCTCTATCCCGTATTTTCTGAAACCTGGATAGTTGGCAAGGGCGGTGCCGAGGCGGCCCGCCCCCACTATGACCACACAGGTCTCTTTCTTGAGACCGAAAAGTTCGTCCAGTTCTCTCTTGAGCTCCTCGACTCTGTAACCGACCTTCGGTTTTCCCACAGTCTTGAGGTAGCTCAGATCCTTTCTGACTTGCTCCGGCTGAACCTTGAGCATTTTGGCTATACTTTCGGAAGATATGTATTCCTCCTCAATGTCGAGGAGCAGTCTGTGATAAAGTTTGAGCCTTTCAAACGTTGGTTTCGGAAGCATTATGAACTCTTCGCGCTCTGAGGAATTTTTCAAGTTCTTTCTCCACCTTCTCGAAAGTCGCTTCATCCACAAGTTTATCATTCACGAGCACGTTGGGCGATCTGCCACAGTTCTCCAC
>CAYXCE010000199.1:0-2970 GCA_964463395.1 uncultured Pseudothermotoga sp. | reverse complement strand
AACTCAGTGTCAGTGCCAACAAAAGGAAAAACACCAGGGCTCTTTTCATATCACCACCTCACAGAAAAGCCAACGATCCAAAAACCTTTCAGTTCCTGAACGAAAACGTAGCTCACCCTGAGCGCGAACCTACCGCCGTTCAAAAGGAGCCTCGCTTCTGGATAGTAATTTTGAAAGTCCGTCCAGAGTCCACCGCCGAGCGTCACACTCTTGAACGAAAAGCCGAGACCTATCGAAAACCTCGTGGAGAAGTTGAAATCTTTATCGAGCAGTAACACCAGATCGCCATAGGAAGTCAAGAACTTGGCGAGATCTCTTTTATCGTTCAGCTTTATCCCAAACTTCATTTTTTCCTCACTCAGCCCACCGACCAGCGCGAGCCTCAGATTGCCCACCAGGTTCGTTCCAACACCCACCAGAATCTCCGTAGATTCACTCGAAAGAAGTTCTACCAACACCTCGTGATTCAAAACGAACTCGTCAGGTTTTTCTTTGAACACGACGGGCACCACTTCACCGAACCTCAATTCCAAGATGCCCCCATCGAAGATCGCGGCGAAACTCTTACCCTTGAACTCCGCAAAGCTCGTCTCTACGTTCGTTTTTCCATCGTTCAAGCTGACTTTCACTTGTCCGGCCGAAGAGAGCAGTGAGAGTTGGAATTTTCTATCGTCCCTGGTGATCTCTATCTTCGTCTCTCTTCCCTCTGTCAAGACGCAGATGCCCGAAGAGATCCGCTCTTCACTCTTTTTCTGTATCAACCTCACCACATCGTCTATGATCAGTCTCTGTTGGTCCGTAACGATCGTGAACTCTTTTTCGTTGAAAGAGAAAACGCTCGAAGATTTGAGTTGGTTGAAGATCGCACCTTCTTCATCGCTGAAGCGAACGTATCTGTACCAAACCAGCTTCGAAGAGACCGGCACGTCCAGCTTTTCAACGATCTCACTTATTTGTTTGAACACCTTTTCACCGCTGAAAACCACGATGTGTCGATCAGAAAAGCCCGCGATGTATCTTTGATAATTCCTCAAAAACGGCATCAGCTGCTCAACACTGGTGTGCTTGAGTTCTATCAGCCTCGGCACACCCAAAACGAGCAATTCTCTGTCCGTCACATCTGCCACCAAATAATAGCCATCCTTCTTCGCCCAATCGTAACCGGTCTGTGAGAGCAGCAGGTTCAAAGCCGTTTCCAAAGAAACATCGTAGATTTCCAGCGTCACCCTTCCAGATATGTTCGGTGAAAAGAGAATGATCGTATCACTCATCGCTGCGAGCTGGCTCAAGGCATCTTTTATGTCCACATCTTGAAAGACCACGTCCAAACCGAACGCCAGCACGGCGAAACAGATCAGAAACACGGTGAGTCGTTTCATCCTTCCCCACCCGCCCTCGTGCAGCTGATGAGTATCAAAACGTCTTTGTAAGTCTTGGCGAGCGTTTCTCTTTTGAACAGATACCCCACGATGGGGATGTCGCCCAAGATGGGCACCTTGTCCACCGCGTTGGTGTAAGTTTCAAAACCGATCGAGCCGGCGGTGATCGTTTCACCCAGCTTCACACGCACAGTACCGTTGATCGTGTGCGACGTGGTGCTTGGAAGCTTCGTGTTGTTCTCCAGAACGTTGGTCGCCGTGATCTTCACATCGAGCGCGACTTCCCCATTTTTGAACACGACCGGCCTCACTTCCACCTCTATACCCAGATCCATGCTCCTGACCACGGTCTTGTTGTCTTCCACCGTCACGTAGTTCCTCTGCGTCTTCGCGACGACCTTGCCCGTGGTCGATTCGGAGAGCCTCAACTTCGGATTGGCGAGCAGTCTCGCCGAACCATCCTTCACCGAAAGTTCTATGTTGCTGAGGATTGAAAAATCGATCGTTTGGTAGATCAGATCGAACGCCATGTCGAGGAAGTTCACCGTCAAAGCTTGTTTGTCCGAGCTGTCGTTGTACTGCCAAGCGATGCCCCACTTCCTCATGGTGTCTTTGTTGGTCTCTATCACTTTGATCTCGATGATCAGTTGCTCTTTCGGTGAATCGATGGTGTTCAGAGTTTCCGCTATTTTTCCTGCGATCTTGGGTGGGGCGTTGATCACCACCAAGTTCGGCTCGCTGTCGCTCGCGGAAACGTAATCTCTCATCACGGTTGGAAGCATCGAAACGAGCCTGCTGGCCGGAATCCCCTTGGTTCTATAGATGTAAGTCTTCGAAAGTTCAAAAAAGCTCAAACTCTTTGGATCCGGCGTTCCAACGAAATAGACCCCGTCCACCTGCACCCATTGATAACCGTAAGGCATCAAGATCAGATCCAACGCTTTTTCTATCGTCACCTGTTGAACTTCCAGAGTCACAAAACCTGTGACGGTCTTGTCGTAAATTATGGGCTTTTGTGCTTCGTAAGAGAGCAGCGCCAACGCGTCCCTTATATCAGTTTGAAAGAAAGAAACATCTATCAATTGAGCAAACCCCACGACCGAGAAAATCAAAAAGAGAATCAAAGAACGTCTCATCCGACTCACTCCTTCCATTTCAATCTCTCTTCTTTCCATTCTTCCGTTTGATAGATCCTACTTCTGAGCATGACCGCGTTGATCGCCATGTCGAATGGAAGTTCGTAATTGAAAGAAACGGTCTTTTTCTCGCCGGGAAGGAGCATGAAAGTTTCCAGCAGCGTTTTGATCTCGAGCGGTCTTTTCTCTATCAATGAATATTCCATTGTCATCTTCCCATCGTTCTCTATTTCCAACTTCACAAAGCTTTTTTCAAGATCGTGCTCGATCATCTTCACCTTGAAAGAAGGTTCCACCACACCGTTCCTTATAACCACGGCACCGTTCCCAAGCACCTTCAATTCTTCTCCAGAGGAAGCCACCTTTATTCTGAACAGATTGTCTCCCTTTTCGAGTGTCGCCTTTTTAGGATCGAACCTGAGATAGAAGGTCATGCCAGAATAAGCCATCAGGTT
>CAYXCE010000198.1:0-2977 GCA_964463395.1 uncultured Pseudothermotoga sp. | reverse complement strand
CCATGATAAAATTCTTTAAAGAGAATTATTGGAGGTGCTGAAAGAGATGGATCTTGGCACACGTTACGCTCCTGAGGCTATCGAGGGAAAGTGGTACGAATTCTGGGTGAATAAAGGTTATTTCACACCAACCGGTGTGGGGGAACCGTTCGTCATAGTTATCCCTCCTCCAAACATCACAGGGCGTATCCACATGGGACACGCTCTAAATATAACTTTGCAGGATATTCTTGTGCGCTACAAAAGAATGAGAGGATACGATACCTTATGGGTCCCGGGGGAAGATCATGCAGGAATTGCGACTCAGAATGCTGTGGAGAAATACCTGGCATCTCAGGGAAAAACACGCGAACAACTTGGTAGGCAGAAGTTCCTCGAAGTAGTTTGGGAATGGGCAAGAAAGTACAGAAGAGAAATCAGACAACAGATAGAGACCCTTGGAGCCTCTGTCGATTGGACGAGAGAAAGATTCACTCTCGATGAGGGTTTGTCACGAGCTGTTAGAAAAGTGTTTGTAGAACTCTACAAGAAAGGCCTCATTTACAGGGGTAAGTACATGGTGAACTGGTGTCCAAGATGTAAAACAGTGCTCGCTGATGATGAAGTGGAACACGACGAAGTTCAAGGAAAATTGTATTACGTAAAGTATCCTTTACTCGACTCACCTGATGAGTACATCGTTGTTGCCACGACTCGTCCAGAAACTATGCTTGGTGATACAGCCGTTGCAGTTAACCCAAAGGATGGAAGATACACACACTTGATAGGAAAGAAAGCTATTTTGCCTCTGATGAACAGAGTTTTGGAAGTCATAGCTGATGAATACGTTGATCCAGAATTTGGAACAGGCGCTGTGAAGATCACACCCGCGCACGATCCAAACGATTTTGAGGTTGCTAAGCGCCATAATTTGCCATTGATCGACATTTTCGATAACGATGCGATTGTCAACGAAAATGGTGGAAAATACAAGGGTCTAGACAGATATCGAGCTAGAGAAGCTGTTATAACTGACTTGGAGTCGGGTGGTTATCTTTTAAAAATTGAGAACATCGTTCATTCGGTTGGCCATTGTTACAGGTGCGAAACAGCCGTGGAACCAAGGTTGATGGACCAATGGTTCGTTCGCATGAAGCCCTTAGCCGAGAAGGCCATAGAAGCTGTCGAAACTGGACAGATAAAGTTTGTTCCCGAAAGGTGGAAGAAAGTTTATTTACACTGGATGCACAACGTGAGAGACTGGTGTATCAGCAGACAACTCTGGTGGGGTCACAGAATACCGGTTTGGTATTGCGAAGCTTGTGGCCAAACCATTGCGGAAGAAGAGGAACCAAAAGCTTGTCCAGAATGTGGCTCGGATCTGCTTCATCAGGATGAAGACGTTCTGGACACGTGGTTTTCTTCAGCACTCTGGCCCTTCTCAACTCTGGGTTGGCCGGAAGAAACTAACGATCTGAAAAGGTACTATCCTACCACTGTCCTTGTAACAGGTTTTGACATCATCTTCTTCTGGGTGGCACGCATGATCATGATGGGTTACGAGTTCATGCACGAAAAACCTTTCAGCTATGTTTACATACACCAACTCATTCGGGATAAATACGGTAGAAAGATGAGTAAGTCTCTGGGTAACGGCATCGATCCCATCGATATGTCTGAGAAATATGGAACGGATCCGGTGAGATTCACCCTTGCAATCCTTGCTGCGCAAGGGGTCGATATAAAGCTTGACGAAAAGTATTTCGACACGTATAGGAAATTCGCAAACAAAATCTGGAACGCGACAAGGTTTGTTCTGATGAATCTCGAAGGTTTCGAACCGATCATCTTGAACGATTTGGATACAGCGGACAGATGGGTTCTTTCGAGATTGCAAAAAACTGTTCAGACAGTAACAGATGCTTTGGAGAATTTTGAATTCAACGTCGCAGCAAAAGCTCTCTACGATTTCTTTTGGGATGAATTTTGTGACTGGTACATCGAATGTGCAAAACCAAGACTTTTGTCAGAAGATCGGAAGATTGTTCAGAACGTACTCGTCAATATTCTCGATGTTAGTTTCAGATTGCTGCACCCATTCATGCCGTTCTTGTCCGAGGAACTCTGGCAGAAATTACCCATAGCAAAGGAGTCCATTGTGGTTGCTTCCTGGCCCGATGTGGAAAATCAATTTCTAAATGATGAAGCGGAACGCTCATTCGTGACAATCCAACAAATTGTTAGAGGCGTTAGGAACATCAGGGCAGAATTGAACATTCCTGTCAAACAAGCTGTAGAGTTGTTCGTGGTTGGCAAACAACTTTCCACTGAGGAAGAACTTTATGTGAAACACCTTGCATTCGTCGACAGAATAATCCATACGAATACAAAACCCTCCAAATGTGCGACAGCTTATGTTTCAAACGAACTCCATGTGTACGTAAACGTGGAGGGGTTAAACACAGAGGAGGAGACTAGAAGGCTTCAGAAAAACATCTCCAAACTTGAACAGGATAGAGAATGGCATCGCAGAAAACTATCAGACGAAAACTTCCTGACACGTGCCCCTGAAGACGCTATAAACGAAACAAAAGAAAAGTTGGCACAGATTGAGAAAAGGCTGATCATCCTTAAACAGATCTTGGAGGATCTATCATGAATTATCTTGAGATGCTCGCATATATTTACAAAGAAAGGCCTTCAGGGAAAATCACACTGGGGCTTGAAAGGATTGCAAAACTCTGCGACTATTTGGAAAACCCTCAAGACAAGTTCCGCAGCGTTCACGTCACTGGGACGAATGGTAAGGGATCTGTCACTAAGCTTTTGAGTCACCTCATGATAGAGCACGGTTTCAAAACGGGTGCTTATTACTCACCACACTTATCAACCTTCAAAGAGAGAATTTTAGTCGACGAACAGTTCGTGCCGGATCAACTGTACCTGGAATGTTTCAAACGAGTTCAGAGGTTCACCGAGATGCTGGATCAGCTTGGAG
>CAYXCE010000197.1:0-2994 GCA_964463395.1 uncultured Pseudothermotoga sp. | reverse complement strand
AAAGTTTTCGCCAAATGTCTGATGGAAAAATATGGTATACCCACCGCGAGGTTCAGAATCTTCGACGATGCGATTCAAGCTGAGAAATATCTACATTCGTGCGAGTTTCCGATGGTAGTGAAGGCGGATGGCTTGGCGCAGGGTAAAGGGACTTACATCGTTCACAACTACGAGGAGGCTTCCACTGCCGTGGATTTGCTCATGAAAAAGAAAATTTTCGGCAGTGCTGGTCAGAACATCGTCGTCGAGGAATTCTTGTCTGGTAGAGAAGTGAGTCTGATGGTGCTGAGCGATGGTGAAATGTTTCTACCTTTGCTCAGTGCGATGGATTACAAGAGGGTGTACGACCACGACGAGGGGCCGAACACGGGTGGTATGGGCGCCGTTGCTCCAGCCCCACACTACAGTGAAGAAGTTTTTCAAGTGGTGAGGAAGGACGTTCTTGAAAAGTTGTCGTTTGCATTCCAAAGCGAAGGTATCGTTTATAAAGGCGTACTCTACGTTGGACTCATTGTAACGAGCGAAGGTCCAAAGGTGCTCGAGTTCAACTGTAGGTTCGGTGATCCTGAGACTCAAGCCGTACTTCCGTTGATGAAGACGTATCTCAGCGATGTGTGCTTCGCAGTGATCGAGGGGGAACTGTCTAGACTCAAGCTCGATTGGTCAGATGAAAAATGCGTGTGCGTGGTGCTCGCAAGTGCGGGTTATCCAGAAAAATATGAAGTTGGATTCGCCATAGAAGGCTTGCACTCAGTTGAAGAAGCCTTAATTTTCCATGCGGGTACCAAGAGACTGCACGACAGATTTTTCACCAACGGTGGTAGGGTGCTCAACATCTGTGCTGTGGGTAAAACCTACGCTGAGGCGAGGGGAAAGGTTTATAGAGAAGTGCAGAAAGTGAGGTTCCACGGGATACACTATCGAAAAGACATCGGGTTGAACATGGATTAAGCCTTTAAACCTGTCAGTGTGACACCCCTTATCAAATACTTTTGTCCCAACAGGAACGCCACGACAGAAGGTAGTACACCAATCACCGCTGCGGCCATGAGTAGATTCCAAGTGGTGCCGTACATACCCTGAAAGCTCGCAAGTCCCAGAGTGATGGTTTTCATCGAATCTTTACTCACGACCACCAACGGCCAGAGAAGGTTGTTCCACTGAAAAACGAACGTGAATATGGCTAAGGTGGACACCGCAGGAACGGACAACGGTAGAATTATCCTCGAGTAGATGTAGAACCTCGAGGCTCCATCTATTCTCGCGGCATCTTCGTAATCCTTAGGTATCGTCAAGAAGAACTGTCTGAGAAGAAAAACTCCGAAGGCTGTGAAAACGTTGGGAAGAATCAAACCCGTGTAAGTGTCGGTCAGCCTCAGCAACTTTATGAGGATGAAATTCGGTATCATGGTGACCTGGCCCGGGATCATGAGTGTCGCCAAATAGAGCAAGAAGAGTTTGTCTCGGCCTGGAAAGCTCAACCTCGCAAATGCGTACGCACTGAGTGAAGCGACCAACAGATGTAAGAAAGTTATGCAACTGGAAACGATCAAACTGTTGAGCAAATACCTCCCGAACGGAACGACGGACCAGACCCGTGCGTAGTTCTCCCAACGCGGTTCGCGTGGTATCCATCTCGGTGGATATTCAAACACCTCCCCCAAACTCTTCAAGGACGTTGAGAACATCCAGAAGAAGGGAACCAACATGCAAAAGGCCACTACAATCATCACGGAAAACAGGATCCAGTTGACGATTCTTTCCTTCGTTCTCATCTTCATTCGTAATACACCCACCTTTTCTGGTATTTGAACTGTATGAACGTTGCGATAAATATCACCGCAAACAAAAGCCATGCGACCGCTGCTGCGTAGCCCATTCTGAACCACTGAAAAGCGTTGTTGTAGATGTAATAGACGATGGTGTTGGTCGCGTTGCCAGGTCCCCCTCCCGTCAACACGTAGGCTTGATCGAAAACTTGAAACGACGATATGACGTTGATGACGATCACAAAGAAAGTGGTTGGTGAGAGCAACGGCAGAGTGATGTGCAAGAATATTCTCCAGCTGTTCGCCCCGTCCAACTTCGCCGCTTCGTAAACTGTTGAGGGAATACCTTGCAATCCCGCCATGAAAAGAACGGTAGAAAAACCCACATCTTTCCAGACGCTGAGAATGACTATGGCTGTAAGTGCCCACTTCGGCTGCGACAGCCACCGAGGCAGGTTTGAAACACCAATTTGGTATAGAAAATCGTTCAGAAGACCGAAGTCTGCGTTGAAAATCCATCTCCACACCATTGCAGCTGCAACCGTGGGTATTATCACGGGCAAGAATATGGCAGCCCTAAAGAAGGTTCTACCTGGAATGTTTCTAACCAGAACGAGTGCGAAGGCCAATCCGAGTAGCACACGCGTTGGAACCGTTCCGAGCACGAACCAGAGGGTGTTTCTGAAGACCAAGTGGAAGGTTCTGTCTTCAAAGATCAATTCAGTGAAGTTCTTGAGACCGACAAAGTTGGGTTTGGTCAGCATGTCCCATTCGAAGAAACTCAAGCCCAAAGAGACCAACACGGCACCGAACACAAAGACTACGAAACCAACAAAGCTCGGTGAGAGGAAAAGCCACGCAGCGAGTGCCTCCTTTCTTCTCAACGTCATCGCAGTTCATTCCTCCACTCCAAATATTTCAGCTGCATTTTTGTACATGATCATATCGATCTCTTCATGGCTCAGTCCCATACTTCTCAGTGCATCGTACCAACAAATGATCTCTCTCGGCATTTTTTCAATGCTGCTATCACTTCCAAAAAGGATCTTCTTTACAGAGATTTCCCTTTTCACGTACCTGCCTTCCACGATGTGTCTTCTGACCACTTCTCCTCCAGAGATGTCAAAAAACACGTTCTTTCTCCAACGTGCGATCGCACAAGATAAGAGATATTCAGGCCATCCGAGGTGTGCACCGATGATTTTCAATCTCGGACACGTGTTGG
>CAYXCE010000196.1:0-3002 GCA_964463395.1 uncultured Pseudothermotoga sp. | reverse complement strand
GCAACTTGTAGTATCTTTCGTTTGGCTTTTTTTCCCTTTTTCAGTGCAATCAAATTCCCGATTTTGTCTTCCCAAAGCTGATCGACTTTGTTTTGTATTTGTTGCCTTATGAAATTTCTTACTCTACTTTCATCACCTGACGCTCCATTGATCAGTGACAATTCTTTCAAATACAAAGCGTACACCTCCTCACTCAGCGGCGATGATTGCCAAGAGCCTCGCGGTCTCTTCAACATCCCTTGGATCTACAACCTCGACAGGCGTGTGCATATACATCAGCGGTATGGAAATCAACAGAGTTTTCACGCCAATGCGGGTTATTTGAACTTGATCGGTGTCGGTACCGGAGCGCCCTGGTATCGGCTCGATCTGGACTTTCACGTTGTGCTTTTGTGCCAACTCGAGAGCGCGTTTATAAAATTCTGGGTCGATCGCGGGTCCCGTTCCAAGGACAGGCCCCTCACCGAGTTTTATCAAAGGTAGAGAAATTTGCTTCACGTTTGCGTGCGTCACATCGACCACGATGGCTTGATCCAGTTCTAACTCGTAAGTTGCCGAGACGGCACCTGGTCCAATCACTTCCTCCTGACTCGAGAAGATGAAGTAAATGTCAGCATCGTGTCTGAGCTTTTTTAGCAGATTTGCAGCAAGGAGCAATGAAACACAACCGGCTCGATTATCCAAAGCCTTTCCAGAAATCTTACCGTTTAGTTCGACCGCCTTCACATCGAGCACACAAACATCCCCAACACGAACCTGAGAGCTGTTTTCATCGCATGAAACATCCACGAAGATCTTGTCATAATCGGGGAACTTAGATCTGTGTTCTTCCTTTTGGAGGTGTGGAGGAAGGGTACCAACGATTCCACGCACTATCCCATTTCTCGTGTACACCTTCACTCTCTGAGCGAGTAGAGTCTTTGGATCTACACCACCGACGGTCTCGATTCGGAGAAAACCTCCCTCTTCTATCTTTGCCACAGTGAAACCTATTTCATCGACGTGTGCAAAAATTCCCAACTTTGTTTTCCCTGATCCTTTCTTTTCAGCTATGAGTGTTCCGACTTTGTTGCGCCACGTTCTGTCGCAAACATCCTTTACGATCTCCTCTATCGAATCGAGTACGGGCGTCTCATATCCAGCTGGGCCATCAAGGTTTGACAACAACATCAAAAGTTCCTTCGTGTTCAATTTCGATCACTCCTTGTTTCAGAACTTGATATCCTTAGCTTTGTCCACAACGATCTTACCATTTTTCACGTGCACTACAACTGGTTCTTCGTAGTTTGAAACTTCTCTCAAGGTGTACCCAGATATCTGTAGCAGTGTAGGCTGCATGCTGAGGACTGCGATGATGGCATTGTCACCTTCGTTCAAACCTGCCCGAAGAGTACCCTTAACGTTGCCAAAGACCACTATCGAGCCTCCCGCAAGCAATTCTGCTCCCGCATGAACGTTTCCTATCACCACGATATCACCGGAGTGTACCACCGCTTGACCTGATCTAACATGCTTTTTGACAACCTTTGTTCCAGACTTCGTCTCGCGCTCCTCCAGCAATTTCATACGACCCAACGCACTGAGGTCTGACTGGAACGAATCACCTATGAGTATTTGCGCTACATCGATGCCGTGTTCCCGCAACAGTGAAACGATTCTCGGTATATCGTGGGAATGCATCTCGTGCCTCTCGATCATGAGCATGATCTTGTCGCCTGCGGCAAAGAAACCTTTCATCTGGGAAAGTTTCGAGACGATCTGATCCAAGATCGATTGAATGTTTTCATAGTGCCTTATCACGAGCACGAGTCCGTCCTTGGTCATTTTGAAATCGACAAGATCCATTCTCGCACCTCCACCGAAGTCCTGAGAACGATTCTATCACTTATAATAGTTTGGGTGTAAGCATGTTCAGATTCAGATTGTCCAAATTACTCTCGTTGAAATTGTCACACGAAGAACTTTTGAAAATCCAGCTCAACGCTTTGAGAAACGAGATGAGGAGCGTTGAAACTGACCTGAAAAGGTGTGAAGAACAACTGCACAACCTTGAAGCGAAGACACTTTCTCAATCGGCACGTGGGATCACTGGATTCGAGCTGTCCCAGTTGCTCATTTATAAAGAATCTCTGGGGAGAGAGATCGCCTGTCTGAAGTCGAAGCTAGAGCAGTTGAAGCACCAGGAAGATGTTCTGAGGGACCAGTACCTCGAAGCGAGAAAAGAGAGGAAGATACTCCAAAATCTTCGTGAAAGAAGGTTCAGATCGTATGTATTCGAGCAAGATAGATTGCATAGATTGTACCTCGATGAAGTCGCTATTAGAAAATTTGCATCGTCGCGACAAGACTGAGGTTTTGTTACTCCCCATACCGACACTCGCATACCTTGGTGATGCGATACATGGATTTTTTGTGAAAATCAACTCTTTGAACATGATGAAAGTGAAAGAAATCCACAGAAAAGTGTCCGAATTGGTTTCAAAGCATTCACAAGCCAGATGTTTGGATCAAATTCTCTCCATATTGAATGATCAGGAAATGAGCCTTGTGAAACGAGCGATGAACAGTAAGTCCGCGAAAAGATATGGGAATGACGAAACGTATCGTAAGAGTACAGCGTTGGAGGCACTCATTGGTTATCTTTATCTTGTAGGTGATCTCGACAAGATGTTTCGAATTTTAACTGTTAGTCTGACCGGTGGCGTGGATGATCGTATACGGTAAAAGTGTACTTGAGGAAATTCTGAAAACTCGTTATCCTGTGAGAAAGATTTACTTGAGGGAGGACAAAAAGGAAAAGTCATCCGAGCTTTTCGAAAAGTTGAAGAAAGCCGGTTATCCTGTCGTTTTCACATCAGAGGAAAAGCTCATCAAATTGTGCGGCGAAGAGAAGAATCAAGGGATCGTGATAGATTTGGAGTTTCAATATGGTGATGAATCTGAGCTCGAAGGTGATCTCATAGTCATCTTGGACCACATAACTGATCCTCACAATCTTGGAG
>CAYXCE010000195.1:0-3037 GCA_964463395.1 uncultured Pseudothermotoga sp. | reverse complement strand
AACCATCCTCGATCGACTCGGCTTGAAAGGGTACGCTTTCGACAACGATGGAAGGATCGCTTTAAGATCTGGTACTCTCAACGATGTTGGCATTCTCATCAGTTGCGGTACTGGGGGGATTAACTACGCCTGCGACGGAAAAAGGATGGAGAGGATCGGTGGATTTTCAACATTTTTTGGTGAGCGTTTGGGTTCTTACATCATCGCCGGCTTGGTTGCTTCAGCGATCATCAGGGGAAAGGACGGTAGATCCAACCCCACCAAAATGATCCAAATCTTCGAATCACAGATCGGCATGAAGATGGAAGACATCATGCACTACGAGTATGAGGGAGATTATGAAAAGATGAGAGAGTACACCATCTTGCTGATCAAGACGCTCTTTTCTGCGGCGAAACAGCACGATTTTGTTGCGTTGAAGATACTCTGCCACATCGTTGATGAGATTGTGGACATAGTGAGAGCTTTCAGGATGAAACTCGACTTCACCCCACCCATCAAGTTGGTACTGGAAGGAAGCTTCTTCAAAAACGCCGATCCGATCCTTTTGGAGATGATTTCCAGCGCTGTTGGTCCAGAATACGAAATCATCGTTCCGAAGCATCCACCCGTGGTTGGAGCCGTCTTACTTGCGGCGGAGTTCTCGGGTCACAAGTTCGATCAAAA
This sequence comes from uncultured Pseudothermotoga sp., assembly GCA_964463395.1. Taxonomy (GTDB): domain Bacteria; phylum Thermotogota; class Thermotogae; order Thermotogales; family DSM-5069; genus Pseudothermotoga_A. The sequence continues at coordinate 2,371 of CAYXCE010000195.1, read as the reverse complement.
TGCGATCGAAAGGTTGATCGGCTTTTGGGGTGGTGAAACATGAAGATAGCAGTGATCGGTGCTGGGAGCAGTTATACACCCGAACTGATCTCGGGCTTAATGAATGTGTCGAAGGAATTGGATTTGGATCAAGTTTGGTTTCACGATATGGACGAAAAGAGATTGCAAATCATGCACAGCTTTTGTGAAAGACTCGTCAAAGGTCAATTCGCACTCTTCAAGACGACGGATTTCATCCAAGCTGTGGAGGATGCAGATTACGTGGTGTTCCAGTTCAGACCCGGTGGTTTGAAGGCAAGAAAACTCGACGAAGAGATCCCGCTCAAATACAACCTCATAGGTCAAGAGACTACGGGTGTTGGGGGTTTTGCGGCTGCCCTCAGAGCCTTCGGTGTCATAGAAAAATATGTAGACTTGGTGGATAGGCACAGTCGGGCACTGATAATCAACTTCACGAACCCGTCTGGTCACATCACCGAATTCGTGCTGAACTATCTTGGATTCGAAAGATTCATAGGTCTGTGCAATGTTCCCATCAACGTTTTGAAGTACATTTCCAATATTTTTTCTTGTGACATTCAAGACTTATTCGTCAAATACTACGGTCTGAACCATCTGAGTTTCATCGAAAAGGTGTGGATCAAAAACGAAGATGTCACAGAAAAACTGTTCAACGTGATCTCACAACGATCTGAGCCAGAATTACCTGCATGGTTGATCAATTCACTCGGCCTTTTTGTGAATCCTTATCTACGTTACTATCTCTCCACACAGACGATGTTGAGCAAACTGATGCATGAGGGAACACGAGCTCAGAAGGTTTTAGAGATCGAAGAAAAGCTTTTCCAACACTACGAGAAGTCCGACAGTATACCTGAAGAACTCTCACTCAGGGGGGGCAGTCTCTATTCGACGGCGGCCGCGATGCTCTTGAGAGATCTGAAACTCTCAAAAAACGCTGTGCACATCGTCAACACCAAAAACAACGGAGCGGTCCGAAATCTCCCAGACGATTATGTTCTGGAAACACCCTGTTTGACGAGGTCTAACAGAGTTTTGCCTGTGAGCTTGGGTGAAGCGGACCAGTTCGCCGTTGGTTTGATCCACACGATCAAGATGTACGAGCGACTCACCATAGAAGCTCATCTGAAAAAATCCAAATCCATAGCGATGAAGGCTCTACTTTTACATCCACTCGGGCCGAGGTCTCACAACGCGAGGGAGCTCCTCGAAGAAATACTCGAGGCGAACAGAGAGTATTTCCAGCTCTTTTGAAAAGGAGTGTTTCATCTGTTACAGATCACCGGTGGGACGTTCAGGGGTAGGAAGGTTCAACCCGTACCAGATCGAAGAACACGCTATACCAGCTCGATGGTGAGACAAGCACTGTTCAGCATGGTAGATGTGGTAGGCAAGAGCTTTCTTGAACTTTTTTGTGGGAGTGCCGTGGTTTCGCTCGAAGCTCTGAGCAGGGGAGCGAGCAGAGCCGTCGCTGTGGACATCTCGAGGACGGCTGTGAGGATTGCTCACGAGAACGCGAAGAAGTTGGGTGTAGAGCTCACAGTTTTCTGTATGGACTTCAGGAAGTTCCTGGAGAAGAACATGGAACGTTTCGACGTGGTCTTCCTCGATCCGCCTTACGAACTGGGGTTCGTGGAAGAAGCTCTACAACGGCTTGCGGAGAAAAGCACAGGAGAGATCATCGTGGTGGAAAAGTCCAAAAGAGAGAAAGCGTTCATTCCGAAAGAATTCGAGGTCCTCAAGCAGAGGGTCTACGGTGATAGCGAACTGATCATTCTGAAATGCATCCAACATATTTCGGGGTGAGGAACGGCGGTAACTGACCGGGTTGTAATCCAAGAGCTTCTCGCACGCTCGACGGCGTGGCGTTCAACATCTCGAAGCACAACGTTCCGATCTTCACACCCCAGATTCCTTCATCTTCGTAGAAGCTCACGGGTTCTTTCGATCTGTAGATGACGTTGACACCGTCGTTGGCTATTCTCTTGAGCACGTAGTTTTCCGACTCCACATCAACCCTGTACCAAACGAACTTTTCCTTCCCATCGATCTTTTCTTTGAAACTCAACGCGTTCGCGTTCACCTGTGCGGTGCCGATCGATTTGTACCAGAAATCGTACCTAAGATAATCGATCGCCATCATCAGATCGAGATCCTCTTCCAATCTCTGTGTTGTTTGAAAAAAGTGTGTGATCACTACGTTCAAGCACAACATCACGATCCCCAAAAAGGCTATAGAGACGATCAGATAGATGAGCAATTGGACCGTGATGAAACTCACACACCTTTTCCGTAGAACAGCTCGTACGCCTCCGCATTCAACACGGCACACCCAGCTGCCCCCCTGATC
>CAYXCE010000194.1:0-3060 GCA_964463395.1 uncultured Pseudothermotoga sp. | reverse complement strand
GAAACGGAGCGATCGTTGTGGGCATATGTTTGGGAATGCAACTCCTCTTCGAGGAGAGCGATGAGAGTTTTTCTGGCGACACCGTACGGGGATTGGGACTTTTGAAGGGAAGAGTGGTCAAATTATCTTCAAAGCGTTTGCCACACGTTGGTTGGAACACGGTTCAGTTCAGCTCACCACAGTTCGAAGAGATGAGTGGGAGATACTTTTATTTCGTGCATTCTTACAGAGTCGTTTGTGAAGGGAGAAAGATCGTTGGAACGTGCGAGTACGATGGGGAAATCTTTCCCGCCGTGGTGATGGACGAGAGGATCGTTGGTGTTCAGTTCCATCCAGAGAAGAGTCACACGAACGGTAGAAAGTTTTTGAGGAGGTTACTCGAATGCGCGTTGTACCGGCCATAGATCTTTACAAAAAACGTGTCGTGAGACTAGAAAAAGGCGAAAAAGCGAGTTGCCACATTTACGATTTTGAACCTGTGGAGTTGCTCGAACTTTTCGTGAGTGAAGGATTCACGTTGGTTCATTTGATCGATCTTTCCAGGGCTATAGACAATTCCAACGAAAACGATACGATCTTACAACAGATAGCTGATCGAGGCTTGGCACGCTTCGTCCAGATCGGCGGAGGTCTGAGGAGTTTAGACGTTGCGAAAAAGCTTGCAGAACTTGGCTTTAAAAGACAGATCTTCAGCACTCTCTTGATGGAAGATACAAAAAACATCTTAAAACTCATCCAAATTGGCATAGACGTGGTGATGTCTTTGGACACTTCTTCGCGCGGCGTGAGGACGAAAGGATGGATCGAATCTGTGAGGATTGATTTTGAAAAACTTTTGAAGGATCTCGAATCACTCGGTTTGAAAGAGCTGGTACACACCGACGTCGATCGCGATGGCATGTTGGGTGGAAGGAGCTTGGAACTCACCAAACAGCTCGCCTCGATCACAGGTTTGAAAATCTATGTGGCGGGTGGGATCAGTTCGGTGGAAGATCTGGAACGTGTGAAGAAACTCTGTGAAGAAATTTCAACGATCGAAGGGGTCATCGTGGGTAGGGCGTTCTACGAAAGAAAGATCAGCTTGAAGGAGATGAAGAACTATGCTCGCTAAGAGGATCATCGCATGCTTGGATGTGAAGGATGGCGTGGTGGTGAAGGGCAAAAGGTTTGAAAACCTCGTCTACGGTGGTGATCCTGTGGAGTTGGCTGAAAGATACAACAATGAGTGTATCGACGAACTCGTTTTTCTCGACATCTCCGCCTCATTGGAATCTAGAAGGACGATGATTGAAATTGCCAAGAAAGTGGCTGAAAGAATAGATATCCCCTTCACGATCGGTGGGGGAATACGAGACCTCGATGTGGCGAGCGAGCTGATCTACGCTGGCGCAGACAAAGTAAGTATCAACACTGCGGCCGTTGAGAATCCAAAGCTCATAGAGAAGATCGCTTCGAAGTTCGGCTCACAAGCCGTGGTGGTGGCCATCGATGCGAAGAGGACTGAGATCGGTTTCGAAGTGTTCGTGCTGTCTGGAAAAAAGAGGACCGGGATGAAACTTGGAGAATGGCTATCTTTTGTGCAAGATCTGGGAGCAGGCGAAGTCCTGCTCACCAGCATAGACAGAGATGGCACCAAAGAAGGATTCGACATCGAAATGATCTCTCTGGCGAGAAATTTTTTGAAAATCCCCATCATCGCTTCCGGTGGGGCAGGTGAAGAGGAACATTTCTTACAGGCCTTCATGGTCGGCGCGGACGCCACGTTGGCCGCTTCGATTTTTCATTTTAAAGAAGTCGATGTGATCCAGCTGAAGAACTATCTCAAATCGAAAAACATTCCGATCAGATTGGACTGCTCGAAAGAGGGTGAATGAGATGCTCAAACCTGTGGTGGTGCAAGAAGCCAAAACGAAAGAGGTGCTCATGCTCGCCTATGCGAACGAAGAGGCGTTGAGATTGACTAAAGAAACTGGTTTTGCACACTTCTATTCGAGATCGAGACGAAAGATCTGGAAGAAAGGTGAAGAATCTGGCAACACGATGCGCGTGATTCGAATCCTCGAAGACTGCGACGAAGATGCTCTGCTCTATCTTGTGGATTTTCCCATGGACAAAAGAGCGTGCCACACGGGAAACAGGAGTTGCTTTTTTAAGCCGGTGTACGGTGAAACGGTAGAAAACAACGTGCAGTTTTTAGAAATCCTGTACAAAATAGTTGAAGACAGGAAAGCTCATCCATCTGAAAATTCCTACACGAGCAAGCTTTTCAGGGAGGGCTTGGATGAAATATTGAAAAAGTTCGGCGAAGAAGCCGTCGAAGTCGTTGTGGCGGGTCGTCAAACGAAGGACAGACTCGTTCATGAACTGGCAGATCTGATCTACCATTTGACGGTTTTGCTCGTCGCCAAAGAATTGAACTGGAACGATGTGACAGAGGAGTTGAGCAGGAGAAGCTCGAAAAAATCAACGCATTGAGCAATCGTGAAAATTTTTCGATTCATTATTGAGATCGGATTTATTTTTGTTGTTCATAATAGCTCTGATTTTCCAAAAGCTGTTCTTCTGGAACATCTCTGACCACTCTCGCTGGTACACCCATCACGATCTTTCTCGCGGGCACATCCTTTGTGACCACGGACCCGGCAGCGACGAGGGCGTCCTCACCAATGACGATCCCTGGCAGAATAGTCGCGTTCGCTCCAACTCTGGCGCCTCTTTTCAGCGTTGGACCTTTGAAATGTTTCTTCCTCTCTTCGGTCCTTCCCAAGAAATTATCGTTGGTGAACGTCACCTCGGGCGCTATGAAACAGTGATCTTCGATCGTTGATAGAGCGGTGATGTAAGCGTTGGTCTCTATCTTGACGTAATTTCCAATCACCGTCTTGTTCTCCACTGTTACGCCCTTGCCTATGACGGTGAACTTCCCCACTACGACCTCTTCTCTGATGACGACCAGATCGCCCACGAACACTCTGTCTTCCAAGATCGTTCCTCTGTACAGAACGCAGTTTGCACCCACAACGACGTTCTTTCCTAGCGTCAACGGTGGAAGTTCTTTCT
>CAYXCE010000193.1:0-3104 GCA_964463395.1 uncultured Pseudothermotoga sp. | reverse complement strand
ATCTTCTTGGCCTGTTGAAGAGGAAACAATTGAAGCTCAACGACCAAGGAAAATAATTTTTATAGACAGCAGACGCAGAAGATACATTTCTATAGAGTCTGAAGGTCATGTGATTCTGCTCTCACAAATCGTTGCTGGTGCCGTTTTACTCGAAGAGAATCGTTGTGTGCCGCTGTTTTCTCCAAATGATCCACCTATAGTAAAGTTGGTGCTCGGCATACCAGAATTCATAGCGGATTTGTGGGGCGTTTCGACTGATCAACAAGTCATGATTGGCAATTTAGTTTGCGATGTAGCTGTTGGGCCTAACGCAAAGGACGCTACCGATTTGTACATGCAAGAAATAGAAAGGCGAATTGTGGAACGTTTTCTTCCCGAGAACCTTGTCGTTAAAGACGGGGCATTAGATTTTGTGACACCGACTTTTTTAATTGAACGTGGCCCTATTGGTCTAGTGAAGAACATACTCAAAGCTTACGTGGGTCGTGATAAACTTAAAGCCTTTGGTTTAATGAAAAAAGGACAACGGTCAGAATTCATCGCAATTGAACTCGGACGCAATACCGAAATTTTTAAAATTATGACTTATTTGAAACTATCCAACACACCAGGTTTGAGGGGTCTGGTACGTGTTGAAACTATTATTGAGAAGGACAGATTTGAGTACCTCAGAAACAATATCTTCGCAACTCTTGGAGGTATCTGTGATGTATTAGTAAAAGTAAGTGACGACAGCGGATTGATACCAAGAACTCCAGAAGACACGTTACCTGTAGTTTTTCTGGAAAAATACTTGGATCGATACTTTTACAGCGAAACCTATATTAAATGCGCCTTAATTGAGGCTATAAACTCTAAGAAGATTTTCTGAGAACTCGGATAGAAACTCATAACGAAAATAAAATGCCCTGGCTCTGCCAGGGCTAGTTGTATGCAAAGTATTACTCTTCTCCTACCTGCATCCTAACAAATCTCGTCACTCTTATGTTTTCCCTGATCTTTGCGATAGCTTCATCTATAATTTGTTTCACCGTCTTCGTATCGTCAAATATATACTTCTGATCGTATAAACAGACTTCTTCAAAAAACTTCTCCAATTTTCCTTGTACGATTTTATCTATTACATGCTGAGGTTTATTGGTATCCTTGAGCTGTGCTAAGTAAATTTCTTTTTCTTTCTCAATAACTTCCTGCGGAACATCTTCCCTCGAGACATACTTTGGACTCATCGCTGCCACTTGCTTCGCTAGATTGTACGCAAGTTCCTTGAACTCAGGCATGCGAGCTACGAAATCTGTTTCACATCCAAGTTCCAAAAGCACACCTATCTTGTCATTAAAGTGCACATATGCAGTTACGATTCCTTCCTTAGTCGCTCGAGAGGCCTTTTTCTGAGCAACCGCTGTCCCGCGCTTTCTCAGTATTTCAACTGCCTTTTCAAAATCACCATTTGCCTCACTCAGGGCTGTTTTACACTCCATTACCCCAGCACCTGTCATTTCTCTGAGCTTCTTCACCATTTCAGCACTGATTTCCATTCTTCGAACCTCCTCAAATTAGATTCTTTGAGAAACAAGCCGTGCAATATTATACTCCTTTGGTACTTAAAAGGGGGTTGCTGAGGTGTTATAAACGTCCAGCATTGGCAAAAGCGATACTGGTATCGTTCTCTTTCCTTATACTGCACATGCTTTTTTCGCTGTTAAGCGCTTTAAAGTTATAGGTTATAACGCACCTTTACTGTACAATTCCTTCAGAACATCCGCAACATTCGGAGGAACCCAGTTACTCACATCTCCACCCATAGAAGCTACTTCTCTGACCAACCCAGACGATAAGAACGAAAATTTTTCGTCGGTCATCAAGAAAACCGTTTCCAACTCGGGCCATAAATGCTTATTGGCAATAGCCATTTCCAGTTCGTACTGAAAATCCGTGACGGCTCTCAACCCTCTTACAACGGTTTTGATATTTTTATCTCTGGCATAATCAACGAGCAAACCTTCGTGACTGTCGACGCGCACGCGTGGTTCATCTTTCAAAAGTTCTCTTATCAACTCGAGTCTCTTTTCGAGAGATAGAAGTGGCTTCTTTTTAGGATTGACCATCACAACAATCCATAGTTCGTCGAATATCTTCAGAGCCCTGTGTATGACATCTAAATGACCATAGGTGATTGGATCGAACGAACCTGGATACATAGCTTTCACCGATTTAACCCCCACATTCCGAATTGTAAACTTTCATTGTCTCTAGAGCAATCGCTGATAATTTGTTTCCATAGACACAACCTGTGTCTAAACCCACTTTGTCTTTCATTATTAAAACGTCTTGAAAAGGTGTGTGCCCGAAAAAGATCCTGTAACCAGGTAAAGGTGATTCGCTGTAAATGAACTCATACCTGATCCAAAGTAAATCGAACTGACTCTGTTCCTCGATTGGAACATTAGGTCTCACTCCAGCGTGGACAAACAGATCACTACCCTGAACGACGTATAAAACTGTAGATTGGATGAAATCAATATGTTGCTTTGGAATTCTATCCACACCTCCGTAACTCCTCAGCGTCGCATTTGCACCATTCATTAGCCATAAATCAAAGTTTTCCCCCTTCAAAACGTAATTGAGTAACATCTGCTCGTGATTTCCCCTGATGAAGATACATTCATAATCTTTCGATAAACTCAGCAGTATCTCAATCACACCCCGACTGTCCGGCCCTCTATCTATATAATCTCCCAAAAAGATGAACTTGGATCCAGCCGTCAAAGGTAACTTATCTAAAAGTCTCCTCAAACTGTTTGAGCATCCGTGTATATCACCTATTACGAATGTCAATTATTTCACCTCTTATTGCCACATACAATACAAATCCAACGGTTATCGATATCGCACTGATAAGTTGTGCGAGTCTGATCGAGCCAACGTACATACTGTCCAGCCTAAATCTTTCTATACAGATTCGCCCCAATGAATAGAAGCACAGATACAGTGCGAATACTTCTCCAAACCTTTTCCTGTAACGTCTCAAATAGAGTGTCAACATTAAAAAGATCAAAAAGTCCCAGATCGACTCATACAGAAAAGTTGGATGAAAATAATCG
>CAYXCE010000192.1:0-3149 GCA_964463395.1 uncultured Pseudothermotoga sp. | reverse complement strand
GTGTGGGCTCGGTCAAACTGCGCCCAACCCTGTATTGAGTACGCTCAGATACTACCGTCACGAGTATGAGGCGCACGTCAAGGAAAAAAGATGTCCCGCTTTAAGATGTAAATCACTCATAAGGTACATCATCGATCCATCCAAGTGTGTTGGTTGTACCGCGTGCGCACGTGTTTGTCCCGTCAATGCGATAAGCGGCGAGCTCAGGAAAGTCCACTCGATAGACAATGACGTGTGCATAAGGTGTGGGAGTTGCATAGAAGTCTGCAGGTTCGGAGCCATAAGCAAAGTCTCACCGTGAAGGGGGAATCGCTGGTGGTCGATCGTGAAATGATTGTCGAGCTGGTGCGGAACATAAAGCGACAGGCACTCGAAGAGCGCGATATGCTCATCAATGCCTTGCACCAGATACAGGATCATTTTGGTAATTACATACCTGTGGAGGCAGCAAAGCTCGTGGCTGAAGAACTCAATGTGCCTGAATCTAAGGTGTACGAAGTACTCACTTTCTACACGATGTTCTCAACGAAACCGAGAGGAAAGTACGTCGTGAGGGTCTGTGTCAATCTACCTTGTCACGTTACTGGAGGTAAACAAATCGTCGAGACACTCAAACAAACGTTGGGGATCGACTTTGGCCAAACAACGAACGATGGTCTGTTCACACTCGAAAGGACCAGTTGTTTGGGCCTCTGTGGCGTAGCGCCAGTCATCATGGTGAACGATGAGTACTACGGTGACCTCACACCCAAAAAAGTGAAAGAGCTCATCGAAAGACTCAGAGCAAGGGGTGAGGGCAAATGAAGCCTATATTGGTCTTAGTGTCCGTGGACTCGAACAGCGTCTTGCTTGGGGCTAAACAGTTCGTGAACTATTTGAAAGAAGCGATCGAAAAGTACAACCTCAAAGATACAGTGGACGTGCTTGAAACCGGTAGCATGGGCGTGTACACCCAAGGGGTCGTTATGGCAGTCTTTCCAGACGATGTCTATTATTCGGTTCGTTCCGTTGAAGACGTGGAAAAGATCGTTTCAGAACATCTCCTGAAGGGACGAGTGGTCCTCTCGCTTGAGCTACCCAAAGAACGTTTGAAGCTCGTCGTTGAAAGAGAGAAGGTAACGGAAGAAGTCCGAATAGTACTGAGAAATGTGGGTGTGATAGATCCAAAAAGCATAGATCAATATATCGCTCGGGACGGTTATTTCGCACTCCATAAGGCCCTGTTCGAAATGACGCCGCAGCAAGTCATTCAGACGATAAAAGAGTCTGGCCTGAGAGGTAGGGGTGGCGCTGGTTTTCCGACCGGTTTGAAATGGGAGTTCACAGCGAAAGCTCAAGCCGATCAGAAGTACGTGGTCTGCAATGCGGATGAGGGTGAACCGGGCACGTTCAAAGACAGGTTGATCATGGAAGGTGACCCTCACTCGGTGATAGAAGCAATGATCATCTGTGGATACGCCGTTGGAGCAACGAAAGGGTACGTATACATCAGAGGAGAATATTACGGCTCGGTCGAGAACGTCCAAAAAGCCATCAAAGATGCTTACGAGTATGGATTCCTCGGTAAAAATATTCTCGGCAGCGATTTCTCCTTCGATCTCACGGTGAGACTCGGTGCCGGTGCCTACGTCTGTGGAGAAGAGACCGCACTCTTGGAGTCGATAGAAGGTAAATCGGGTAGACCGCGGCTCAAACCGCCGTACCCTCCAACACACGGTTTGTTCGGTAAACCCACGGTCATAAACAACGTCGAAACGTTTGCGAACGTGCCGCAGATCATTCTTAACGGTGCGAACTGGTTCAAGCAATTCGGTACGAAAGGATCACCTGGCACGAAAGTTTTCTCATTAGTCGGGAACGTCGTCAAAAGAGGTATCGTGGAAGTTCCGATGGGCGTCAGCGTTCGAGAACTCATCTACAGATTCGGTGGAGGCTTGCTCGGTGGCAAACGTCTCTATATGGTACAAACTGGTGGTACGGCTGGTACTTTCATAGGCGTTGATAAACTCGATGTACCACTCGACTACGAATCGTTCCGAGACTATGGTGTTTCAATCGGCTCCGGTGTGATCCTCGCGATGGATGAGGATGTTTGCCCTGTAGATGTGGCATTGAACACGATGGAATTTTTCGAACACGAATCTTGCGGAAAATGTACCCCGTGTCGTGAGGGCACGAGGCTCGCAGTACAGATCCTCAGAAAAATGAGCAAAGGACAAGGGAAGAAAGAAGATCTCGAAACGTTGAAACAAATCGCTTTGGTCACCCAAGAAGCTTCTCTGTGTGGTCTTGGTCAGAGTATTAACGTACCACTTCTTTCAATCCTGAACAACTTCGAAGAAGACTTCATCGCCCACATAGGTGCTTCAAGTTGTCCGAGGGGAGTCTGCAAGTTCGAAAAACCCACTAAGATCAAGACGAAGGTGTGATCGTGTGCTCGGCCTGAGGGCCGAGCATACTCTCTATTGCAGTCATTTCGCGGAACGATTTGCTCAAATCGTAGATGTATCGACCAGCCTTTCTTTTCTTTGTCAACACCCCCATCTTGTGCAGAGTTCTCACCAAGTGGGACGACTCTTTTCCCCTGATCTCGTTGAGTGCGGCAACCGTCAACGGACCATTCAGTGCTATCGCTGCCACTATTTCGAGTTGGCTCGGCGTCAATTTCGCTGCACGTGCACTGGTCACCCTCATCACAAACTGTGAATAATCGGGCTTCGTGTAGAACCTGTAGACATCTCCAATCTTTTTGAGCTCAACTCCGTGTCGATCTTCGAGGTACTCTTTCTCTATTTCTTCAACTATCGGTATGAGCTCTTCTTCTTTTATTTTGAGTACGTCTGAGAGTTTTTTCAAAGTCGTTCCACGACTTGCAAGAAGGATCGCTTCAACTGCTGCCCTGAGATTCAAGTTCTTCGTACCTCCTGAGCAATACTTTGCTATCCTCGCTTACAAGAAGGGCTTTTCTCAAGTGTATCAATTCCAACATGGCAAGGAACCGCACGATCAATTCGTACTTGCTGCTCGATTTTTCCAATATCTCATAGACATCTAATTCACGCTGATGTGCCAATTCTTCCAACAATTCATCCATCACCTGTTCCACGGTCACCGATACTCTCTTGATCTTGAGCGCAGAGGTTCTGATG
>CAYXCE010000191.1:0-3152 GCA_964463395.1 uncultured Pseudothermotoga sp. | reverse complement strand
ATCTAATAGGATGATCCCATACTTTTCATGAACAGCGGGGGGGCAAATGAACCACCCTGCGAGTCTGACTTTCCTCGGAGAATCGAAACCTTTCAAGTCAATAAGATAGAGCATCCCCGTATCATCCACAGCGACGAAACCGTTTGGTATTCTGGCTGCAGGTAACGAAACACTCGATTCAACAGGTATTTTGTTTACCCTGTCTGAGATGATGTATATGTTCTTATCCCAACCGCCGAGCACGATTGAATCATCTTCCAACAAAACCGGATCAGCAGTGAGTATGAAAGCTATCTTGTTCGATTGAACCTTCCAGTTCCTTGGATCGATCCTGAAAAGATTGCCATCAAGGCTACTCGCGTAGAATACGTTTCCTAATGCCAAACTGTTGTTCACTTTTTGGGGAAGTTTGATTTCTGAAAGGAAGGTTAGAAGATTCTGAACTTCTTCCTTCTTCTCCTCTTGGGGTTTAGATGCGGTACTTGTTCCAAGCTGAATCGATAAATTAGTTGTGGTCGTCTGGGGTATACTCAAACTACTTAAACTTGCCCACTTTACGCCTGTCCCAAAGGTTTGAAAAGATTTTAACGAATTTGGGAGGATGCTGACGATTGTGACGTTTCCCTTATCTGTGACCACGTAGAGATAATCTCTATGACCAATAATTGAGACAGCAGAGATGTTTAGCCGATCCTTCACTGAAAAATCAGCTGGTGAAAGAAACAGAATCGACTTATCCCTCGTCAACACAATGAGGCCATTTCTGGAAGAAACTATTTGCTGAAAATCCATCGTGAATCTATGCTTTGCCTCGAACACCGGCACACTGCCGGTCAGATTCATCACGTAGAATTCTTTCGTTGTGGAGAACATGAGACTGTCCCCTACAACTTGCATCGCAATGATGGGATCCGGCGCTGAGACTTCCCAGACTCGCCTCATCCTCCTGTCAAAAGCAACTATTTTTCCATCGGTCAGTGCGACTAGTAGGTCGCTATAGGTGTCAATCTTGTTTATTTTCTCGTTGACAGCGTAGGTGGCTTTCAATCTCAAATCCCTATCGAATACGGTGATGGAATAATCATGAAGAATGTATATATCATCGATCAAAACGGCATCGATGATCTTACGATCCAGCTCGACTGATTTGATCGGGGTGAGATTACTATCGAGCATCTCTATTTTCAACTGACCGAGAATGTAAAATAAATTACCATACGAGAGCAGCTTGATGGTGTTTGGTATCTCAACGACACCCAGTCTGACTGGCAACAGCGGAATCGAAACGTCGTAAAGTTCAACGTTCCCCTCTCTCACAAGCGTGAGGATTGCCCCCAGAGACAGTTGTGAGAAGATCAGAGTCATCAACAATACCAGTGATCGTTTCATGTTCAACACCTCAACTTTATGATACTTTATGATATCAATTTTCCGAGTCGCTTCTTGAATCTCCAGGTGAGCAGAGCATTCATAGCATAGAAGAGACAGCTGAGCAATAGCAGTCTTCTATAATCACCTGGATTTTTTACCAAAAGGCCGTAAAGATATGCTGCCAATGCTCTTGAGGAATTGTTAAGAAAAGTGCCAAACCCATTCGTTGATAACACTACTTGTTCAGGTAAATTGCTGAATATTAAAACTGTGAAGGAAGGATTCACCATGTTCATCAACATGAACCTCAAAATGTATAAACTTGAAAAAATCGCCAAATTTCTGACGAAGGAAAGCACAAGCATCAGAGGAACTACACTTGTATAACATATCAATATCATTCTAATCGCACCGAACTTCTTTTGTAAAAAACTGCTACTGAGACTACCGAAAGCCGTCATGAGTTGTGCTAGCGCCATTATGAGGCCTACAAGACCGAGAGATATTCCAAAAAGATCATGAAACATGAGATTGCTGAAACTCAAGAACAAGCCAGCTCCAAATCCTACAAAAACGTTGGACAAAATATAGTACCAGAAAACGTGTTTCTGAACATTATTCAACTTCATCCACCTCAGGTTGATCGAACTGGAGCTCATCTCGGGTATTCCACTGACGATCATACTCGAACACAGCTGTAAAATAGCCGCAAACAACAGCGTAAACTGATAGCCGAACCTTTCCCCCATGTCCCCTCCAAGAATGTTTCCAAGGAGGTTCGCCACCATGGAGATGGAGAACTGAGAGCCAAACACAAAATACCGTTTGCTCGATTCTGACGCTTTCATGAGTACTGTGGTGAAGATCATTCCAGAGAAGCTCGATATGGCCCCAGAGATAAGGGCAAGAAAAATCTGTACTGAGTAATCTTTGATCACAGCTCTCAGGATCATCAAAATACCAACACAAATGCTTGAAAAGATCAGAAGTTTTTTTCTGTTGATCCCTGAAAAAACGATGGCTAGAATCAAACCAAGAACAGCACTACCCCAAAGGTTCGCAGAGACAACGGTACCTATATGCTGATTTGTGAAATTTTCCCTGCGCATGTGCAGGTTGAAGATTATCCCATAAACTTGCCCAGCGAAATTTGTCAGAAATGTGTAGATGTACAAAAGAAGTCCTTTTCGTTTCACGTTTTCAAATTATACTCTCCGTGATTGATTCTTCTCACATTTTGATGTTAAGTTTCTCCAACTCGTGATCATTCTTGACTAAAGAATCTGAACGACGTAGAATTGGATAGAAATGGGGTAGGAATGTACGTACGTAAAGGAGTGAGCATTATCACACCCAAATACAGACTCATCGAGCAATTCTTACTCTCAGAAATTAAGTCCGGTAAATACACAGTTGGTGGAAAATTACCCACCGAAAAGGAACTGATGGAGAAATTCAACGCAAGCAGAGAGACTGTTAGAAAAGCCTTCGATAGACTCGCAGTTAAGGGGATTATAGTTAGAAAACCTGGTGTTGGAACATTCATAAACTCAGAAAGAAGCAACCATTTGGTGGGAATCATCGTGCAGCAGATAACCAGTTATATATTCCCATATGTAGTTTTCGGAGCAGAGGATTATCTATTCAGAAACGGCTATAAAATGCTTCTAGGAAACGCTTCTGAGGATCCTTCTCGAGAACGGCAAATCATAGAAGAATGGATTGAGTCAGGCGTTTGTGGATTGATAGTCGATCCTGTGTACAGTGCCACAAAACGCTCG
>CAYXCE010000190.1:0-3156 GCA_964463395.1 uncultured Pseudothermotoga sp. | reverse complement strand
GTGAAAAACAGTATGAACGCTATCAACAGATAAAGTAAAGTGCGCTGGTTCAAAGCTTTACCTCCCAAGATATGTTAACACAATCATTCAGCTTGGACGATCACCTTGGTACCACTCTTCACGCCCTTGAGTAGGTTTAAACCCTCTTTCACCTTGCCAATCACGTTCACCGCACTGGCTGGTCTGATTTTGTCATCGCTTATGGGAGTTTTGCCGAAGAAAATGCATATGGCCCTCCCAGGTATCCAGAAAGCCACGTCACCCTCTTCCACGACATCTTTGCTGTTCTCTTCAACAGTCAAGCGCACGGGTGTTTCGAAGTACAACTCATCGCCCCAACGGTTGGCCACTGACTTGATGGGAAGCTCCTTTCTTATAGCTTCAATTGTGAGGGGTGCTTTTTTCTCATCGAGCTCCGCCACACATTCAATTTGACCGAAGATGAATCGCAGTTTCATAGGTTACCACCTCCGTTCAAAAATTTTAGAGCAAACATTTGCGAAGTTCAACTGTGTAGCGTTGTAAAATTTATAAAAAGGGGATGAGGAAATGCGTGTACCGCTGTTCGATATGACACGACAGTATGAACTGCTCAGGGATGAGATGCTGAACGCCGTTGATTCCGTCTTCAAGTCCGGCAGGTTGATCATGGGTGAGAACGTCAAAAAATTCGAAGAGGAGATCGCAAGCTACATCGGTGTGAAGCACGCAATAGGGGTTGCCAACGGTTCTGACGCTCTGTACATCGCAGTCAAATCTCTTGGAATTACACGAGGGGACTATGTGATCACGACCGCCTTCACCTTCTTTGCCACGGTGAGTTGCATCACTCGAAACGGTGCTATCCCCATCTTTGCGGAGATTGACGAAGATACTTTCAATATCGATTTGAACCAGGTCGAGCGTCTGCTGAAAACTCATCCTCATCGAGAGAAGATCAAAGCGGTCATACCGGTTCATCTGTTCGGAAGAACTGTGGATCTGGAGGGGCTCCAATACATCGGACAAAAGTATCAGGTGAAAATCATCGAAGACTGTGCCCAATCGGTAGGGTCAACGTGGCATTTTTCTAACGGTGAGATCAAAAAAAGCGGTAGTATCGGCGATGTATCGATACTCTCCTTCTTCCCCACTAAAAATCTTGGTGCCCACGGTGATGGTGGGATGATCCTCACCAACGATGATCAGATAGCAGATTTTTGTCGAATATTCAGAGTGCACGGCGCTCGGACGAAATACTTCCATGAGATGGAGGGTATAAACAGCAGGTTGGATGAAGTTCAAGCGGCCATTTTGCGTGTAAAACTCAAAAGGCTCGATGAATTTCACTGGCGCAGAAGGAAGATTGCGCAATTTTACAACGAATTGTTCGAAAGATTTGGACTAACACGTCACATCGTATGTCCACCGCTCGGAAAAGATCTCGATTGTGTCTTTCACCAATACGTCATAAGAGTCAGAGAAGGACACAGGGACAGGCTCAAAATCTATCTCGAATCTAAAGGGGTGGAAACAGCGATCTATTATCCTTTAGGCATGCACAGACAAAAGTGTTTTTCCTATCTTCCAACAACAGAACTTGAAAAAACTGATAGAGCCTGTGCAGAGGTTCTAGCTCTCCCGATGTTCCCAGAGTTGCGTGAAGAAGAAGTCGAGTACGTCGTCGAATGCGTGAGAGATTATTTCGAGGAGGCGTGCGCATGTTGAGAGACAAGCTGATCAACAAAACGGCTATTGTGGGTGTGATAGGGTTGGGTTATGTGGGCCTTCCACTGGCGGTTGAGAAAGCTAAAGCGGGTTTCAAAGTGGTGGGTTTCGATATTCAAAAGGAACGTGTTGACAAAGTCAACCGTGGGGAGAATTACATTGGTGATGTGGTGAGCGAAGATTTAGAAAAATTGGTGAGGGAAGGTAAGTTATCGGCAACGATTGATTACGAGAAGATCAGAGACTGCGATGTGGTGACGATCTGTGTACCGACACCGCTAGACGAATACAAGCAACCAGACCTCACCTACGTGGTGAACACTTCGAAAGAGATCGCTCTAAGGCTCCGCAGAGAGATGCTCGTTGTCCTGGAATCAACCACGTATCCTGGTACGACCGAAGAGGTGGTGAAACCGATCCTCGAATCGAGTGGCTTGAAATGTGAAGAAGATTTCTACCTTGCCTTCAGCCCAGAAAGGGTGGATCCAGGAAATCTTCTCTACAAAACCAAGAACACACCAAAAGTTGTGGGCGGTGTTGGAAAGAAATCTACGGAATTGGCAAGATTGCTCTATGAAAGCGTGCTCGACGCACCAGTGTTCACGGTTTCATCGGCGAGGGCGGCCGAAATGACCAAGATCTTGGAGAACACTTTCAGGATCGTCAACATTGCTTTGGCGAACGAAATGGCGCTCATCGCTGAGAAGATGGGAATAAACATCTGGGAAGTCATAGAGGCAGCTTCCACCAAGCCGTTCGGTTTCATGCCCTTTTATCCTGGTCCCGGTGTGGGAGGTCACTGTATTCCCATAGATCCTTTCTATCTCACTTACAAAGCCAGACAGTACAATTATCACACCAGACTCATTGAGCTTGCGGGTGAAATAAACGATTCGATGCCTGAATACGTCGTGAACAGGGTTGTGAAACTGCTGAACGAGAGAAAGAAGTGTCTCAATTCGGCTCGTGTCCTGCTAGTTGGAATAGCTTACAAGGGTGATGTGGATGACGTCAGGGAGTCACCGGCTCTGAAGGTGCTCAAGCTTTTAGAAGAAGAGAAGGCAGAGGTAATAGTGGTAGATCCGTACGTCGAATCGTTCAGATGGAAGAATAGTGAAAGAAAAACACAGACCTTGACGGCCGAGCTTGCACGTTGGGCCGACATAGCGATCATAACTACGGCTCACAAGAAGCGCGTTGATTACAAGGTCTTAGTGGAAAACTGCCAGCTCATCTTCGATACTAAAAATGTTCTCAAGAGTTTCAACTTGTACGGGCCCAATATTGTGGTACTGTGAGGGGGTGGAACTGTGGCTTGGTTCGCACTGAGTCTGTTGGCAAGTGCTGGTTCGATGGTGATCGCGCTTGTGTTGATGGCCTATGTTTTGAGGAAAGATAGCGGGAACGAAAGAATGAGGCAGATCCATGCGGCCATAAAGGAAGGAGCGC
>CAYXCE010000189.1:0-3204 GCA_964463395.1 uncultured Pseudothermotoga sp. | reverse complement strand
TTCCGAAGCTTATTGGTTTTTCTTTTCTTTTCACAAAGAACGCGTTAGATTTCGTTTCGCCGATGAATTTTCTAGTATACCGCTTTTTTGTCGCTTCCGTGGTCTTTCTGTTCTTGCTGAGTGCTAAGTTCATCAAAATCGAAAAGAAACCTTACTGGAAACTGTGGAAGTTGATACTGTTTCAACCGATATTTTATTTCATCTTCGAAACTCATGGTGTTGACAGGATAAATTCTTCAGAAGCCGGGATGATCATCGCTTTGATACCCATCGTTGTCAACGTGTTATCGAGATTCGTCTTGAAAGAAAAAGCGGATTTCCTCCACTACACTTTGGTGGCGATGGGATTTTTCGGTGTGATTTTAATAGTGGGCTTCAACCTCTCTGCACACAACATTTTGGGGAAGATCTTCATGCTTTTGGCGGTGCTTTCTGCCGCCATGTACACAGTCTTTTCGAGGAGGTTGTCGAAGGAATTCGAACCGCAGGAGATCACCTTTTTCATGATGATCAGTGGTTTTCTTTTTTTCAGCATGCTCAATCTTTTTACAGGTCAATTTAAATTGGTCCTCAATTTCCAAATTTTCGCGAGTGCTCTGTATCTTGGAGTATTGTCTTCTGCCGCAGCTTTCTTCTTGTTGAACTACATGGTGAAGAAAGCCTCGCCGACTTTGACGACAGTTTTTTCCAATTTGACAACGGTTGTTTCTGTGATTGCCGGTGTGATCTTCAGAAAAGAGACCATAGGGATTCAACAGATAATCGGGATGATGATGATCCTTTCATCGCTTTTGATGATAACTATCAGAGCGCAAGGGATCATGAGAATCGAGAGGGACGTTTAAAGCCAGATTTTTTATTGAACACATCGAGATTGAAATGCTTTCGAGATCTGAGGGAATCACGACAGTGTCTTTGAAGATTTTCTTCACTCTTTCAACTGCGATGGATGGATCTGCAATGAACTCTGATGGAAGATGTACAAGATACAACTGCTTTACTCGACACTTCAACGCCAGATTTGCAACTTCCTCAGGGTTGCTGGGACCCTGTTGGTGCCCAAGACTCGAGTTGCCACATTCGTGTATCAATACGTTCGCCTCAAAGGCGTGTTTTTCAACGTTTCCGCAAGGCTCCGTATCTGAAGAATAGACCACCTTTTTATCTCCACAGCACAAACAAACCCCCACAGAACCTTCGCTGTGGGAAACTTCGAAAACAAAGATTCGCAGTGAATCTTTTTCGATGACGCAGTCACCGTCTTTGAACGGAATAAAATTCACAGTGAACATGTTCTTTTTGGTTCTCAAAGCCAAAGTGTCTACCAAGTTCGAGCAAGTTTTCAAAACATTCTCCGTCGCTCTTATATTCAAACAACTCTTTCGATTCATCAACCACAGTGAGTGAATCAGAGATGGTAGACCATAAATGTGATCGGTGTGATCGTGTGTGATTATGACGTCTGCAATGCTGTTAGGATCAAGCCCTAATTTTTGGATCTTTTGAATGACACTACCTGGGCAATCTATCAAGATCAGATTTCCGTCGAGTTCGATCAGTAAGGCCGTGTTGTCCCGATCTTTTGAGGCGATTGCTCCAGCGGTGCCGAGAAAGTGTATTTTCATGTTTTTCGCCGTCCTCTTCGAATTGCGGACACCATCAAAGAAACGATCGTCAAGGTGAAGAACATTATCACGATGGGCCTTGACAACATTAAAGCCCAGTTACCTCTGAACATGATGAGGCTCCTTCGAACTTCCGCTTCTACGATGGGGCCAAGGATCATGCCCAAGATCAATGGTGCTTCTGGGAAACCATGTTTTTTGAAAAAATAGCCAACGATACCAAAGATGAAAGCCACTACGACGTCAAAATATCTTTCGTTCACCGCAAAAGCGCCGATGGTGCTCGTCAACAAGATCCAAGGTATCAGATAATAAGATGGTATCGACAAAAGTTTCACGAAGAATTTTATCCCCAATATCATGAACAACACCATGGTTATGTTCGCGAGAAGTAGTATCGCGAACAGTGTGTATACTGTATCCATCTCTTGGCGAAACAGCAATGGGCCAGGCCTGACGCCTTTCAGTATTAAAGCGCTCATCAAGAGCGCACCTGCCGCATCACCAGGTATACCGAGCGAGAGGGTGGGTATCAGTGTTCCTCCTGTGACAGCGTTGTTCGCTGTTTCCGGTGCCACAACACCTTCAACTTCACCAGTTCCGATTGCTCTGTTTCTCACTTTCGCTCGTGAATAAGCCAAAAGAACGGCTATGCTCGCACCCGTTCCCGGGAAGGCTCCCACACCGGTACCTATCAAAGCGGATTCAACAACCGTTCTCATGTATTTCCTCACAGCGAACATGGAAGCCAATATCTTTCTGAAAGATAAGCTCTTTGTCTCTTCGCTTTTTAAACTGAGCTTCGCTAAACCCTCTATGTCCCAGAAGACTTGACCGAAAGCATAGAGACCTATCAGCACGGGTATGAGCGATACTCCGTCGAGCAGTTCGGTGATGCCAAAAGTGAAACGTCTCACACCGCTTATGCTGTCTATCCCGATCATGGATATCGCCACACCAACGCTCGCACTGATCAAACCCTTGAGCATGCTCTTTCCCGAGAGAGCACCGAGCATCGTAAGTCCAAAAATTCCAAGAGCGAAATACTCTGGGGGTCCGAACATCAAAGCCACCCTCGCAATCTGCGGAGCCAAAAGGACCAGCATAACGAAGCTGATCATTCCTCCCAAAAACGAAGCGCCGATGGCAGCACCGAGCGCTTGAGTCGTTTTACCTTTCTTCGTCAGCTCGTATCCATCGTAGACTGTGGCGATCGCATTGGGATTGCCTGGTATGCCGAACAACACCGCTGGTATCGAAGCACCTATGACGGCTCCGAAGTACACACCAACCAGCAAACCTATCGCTGGAGCGAAGGCGAGCTTATAAGAAAGAGGTATCATTAATGCGATACCCATCGTTGCAGTGAGACCAGGCAACGCACCCACCACTATGCCAAGTATCGTGCCAGTCATTAACCAGAAAAACACGTCAAGCTGAATCACTTGAAAGAAACTCCGCCAGATCATACGAATTCTCCCTTAGAGTGGCAATATGGTCGGAAATTCAACTTTCAAGAGCCAGAAGGCGAAGCAGAGAGAAAACACGAAGATCGCATTCAAGATCAAAGCGATGAGAT
>CAYXCE010000188.1:0-3239 GCA_964463395.1 uncultured Pseudothermotoga sp. | reverse complement strand
GTTTGGGGCGGAGAGCCGCCCCTTTTATTTTCTACAAGTTACGAGGTGTGTTAGTCTAAGCAGTTGGGGCGATAGATCATGTTCCTTCCAACGACCAAAGAGGAGATGGAAAAACTCGGTTGGAAAGAACTCGATATAGTGTTGATCACGGGTGATGCTTACGTGGATCATCCGTCTTTCGGTGTTGCCCTCATAGGCCATTATCTCGTTTCTAAAGGATACAGGGTGGGTATCATCTCGCAACCGGATTGGCGATCAGACAAAGATATCAAACGTTTGGGAAGGCCGAAGCTTTTTTTCGGCATCACGGCAGGGAACGTTGATTCGATGGTTGCCAACTACACCGCATCCATGAAGAAGAGAAAAAGCGATGATTACACTCCAGGCGGTGTGGCTGGAAAACGCCCAGATAGAGCGACGATCGTGTATTCAAACTTGGTACGCAGGTTCTTTCCGGATGTTCCCATAGTACTTGGAGGACTCGAAGCCAGTTTAAGAAGGTTCGCACATTACGATTGGTGGCAGGACAAAATCAGAAAATCTGTGCTCGTCGATGCAAAAGCGGACCTGTTGGTCTATGGAATGGGCGAAAGGACCGTACTGAACATAGCAAAAATATTGGGGCAGACCGGCGATGTCGAGAAGTGTAAGGAGATCAGAGGTGTTGTGTGGTGGACGTCCAAAAAACCTGAGGATGCTGTAGAACTTCCAAGTTATGAAGAGATTTGTTCTGACAAATACAAGTACGCAGAATCGGTGAGGATGCAAAATTTGTTGATCGATCCTTTCAAACCGATCAAGCTGTGTCAAAAGCAAGATACAAGGTATGTGGTACAAAATCCCCCAGAATTTCCCTTGGAACAGAGGGAGATGGACGAACTTTATCTTCTACCTTTCGAGAGGAAAGTGCATCCGTATTGCGAGTCTTCGGGTCACGTTAAAGCCATAGACACTGTTCAGTTCTCCATCACCGCGGTGAGGGGATGTTACGGTGGCTGTTCTTTTTGCGCTTTGACTCATCATCAAACGGCTCATGTAGTTTATAGGAGTGTGGAATCGATCTTGGAGGAAGTCAAAATCATCACGAAACATCCCGATTTCAGAGGTACGATAAGCGATGTTGGAGGTCCAACAGCCAACTTGTACGGTACTAAGTGTATGAAAAGGGAAGCGAAGGGAATGTGCGATCGACTCTGCGCTTTTCCGAAACCTTGCAACAGTGCGATACCGAACCACAGAGCTTTCCTCGACCTTCTCGAAAAAATTCGATCTGTACCGAAGGTGAAACACGTGTTCGTTTCATCGGGTATACGACACGACCTTGTTTTAGCCGACTCGTTTGGGAATGAATTCATTCGAAAACTCGTTCACTTCACACCCGGTCAGTTGAAACTCGCTCCAGAACATGCGCATCCAAAGGTTCTGAAGTTGATGAGAAAACCACCTGTGGAACTTTTCTTGAACTTCAAAGAAAGATTCGAAGAGGCGGCAAGACTTCAAGGCAAAGAAAGATACGTTGTGGGTTATTTCATAGTGGCGCATCCAGGCGAATCTGAGGAGGAAAACGAATATCTCAAGAGATTCATTTGCGAAGAACTCAGCTATAAACCTCAACAAGTGCAGATCTTCACACCAGCACCAGGTACTGTCAGCACCGCGATGTACTACAGCGGGATCGATCCCATGACTGGAGAAAGAGTTTTCGTGGAAAGATCTTTAAAAAAGCGGAATTGGATGAAGCAAAACATTGTGGGATTGAAATCTCCAGACTACGATTGAAAATAGCGATAACAATCAGAGCGTCTCTTTGAACTTGTTGGTCAGGGGCATACGCCAATCTTTTCCGAACGCTCTCTTCGACACTTTGATGCCTATCGGTGCTTGCTTTCTTTTGTATTCGCTCATGTTGATCATTTGCAAAACATTCAGCACCATTTTGGAATCGTAGCCTCTTTCGACGATTTCTTTTGCGTCTAAACCTTCTTCAACATACAAGCGAAGTATTCCATCGAGTATCTCGTACGGTGGCAACTTTTCCTGATCGAACTGTCCTGGTTTCAGCTCGGCCGTAGGTAGTTTAATGAACACTCTCTCTGGTATGATCTGGCTGCCCTTCGATTGGTTATACCATCTTGCGATTTTGTAAACGTCCGTTTTGTAGACATCCTTTATGACAGCGAAACCGCCCGCCGTGTCACCATAGAGCGTGCAATAACCGGTCGCAATCTCGCTTTTGTTACCAGTCGTCAAAACGAGCCAACCGAACTTATTGGAGAGAGCCATCAAGTAATTACCCCTGATACGCGCTTGAATGTTCTCCTCTGTTGTGTCCGCTGGCTTGTCAGAAAAAACGGGTTTTAAAGTTTGAAGATACTCTCTGAAAACTTCATTGATCGGTAGGGTGAATGTCTCTATACCAAGATTACTGGCCAACTGTGAAGCATCTTCTACACTCTCTCTAGAAGTATAAATAGAGGGCATCAAAACGCCTTTGACGTTTTCAGCTCCGAGCGCTTCAACCGCGATGACTGCAACGAGGGAAGAGTCCATGCCACCACTCAATCCCAAGACGGCTTTTTTGAAACCGTTTTTCTTGACGTAGTCTCTGAGCCCCGTAACGAGCGCTGTGAAGATCTCTTGTTCACGTTCGTAGAGTTGTGATATGGTACTTTCTAACTGTTCTTTTTTCACCGTTGGTTCCTCAAACTCGATCACTTCAGCCGGATAGTTTTCAACACGCATGTAACGGCGCCTAGGATCGATCAAATTCACCCTCAAATTTTCGTCCAGATCCACATCCACAGTGAGAAGATCTTCTTCGAACAGTTTCGCTCGAGCCAACAGTTCTCCATTCGCATCGCACACGAAGCTTGCCCCATCGAAAACGAGCTCGTCTTGACCACCGACCATGTTGCAGTAAGCTATCGCAACGTGGTGTTCATAAGCTTTCGCCGAGACGTACTTCTCCCTGAGCTTGGCTTTTTCGATACAGTAGGGTGAAGCGGAGATGTTCAAAATCAACTGAACCCCGTTTCCACTGACCAAAGTTGCCAAAGGCTCGGCTGGGCTCCAGATGTCTTCACACACGGTCAGACCGACTTTGATGGAACCGAGCTTGAGGATCATCAACTTTTGACCTGGATGGAAATACCTCTTTTCATCGAACACACTGTAGTTGGGTAGGAAAATCTTTCTGTATATGCCACGAATCTTACCATCGTGTATGACCGCCGCAGCGT
>CAYXCE010000187.1:0-3266 GCA_964463395.1 uncultured Pseudothermotoga sp. | reverse complement strand
CTTCTCTGGCCTGGTTCAAGGCCCGATACAAAAGCTCTCTTGAAACGCCAGAAACCTTGCAATCCATCTGGAAAGCGGTGATACCCTCCTTTGTACCGGCCACTTTGAAGTCCATATCACCCCAGTGATCTTCCGCTCCCATTATGTCTGTCAACACTATTTCTGCGTCAGGTTCAATGATCAATCCCATCGCCACACCTGCAACGTGCTTTTTCACAGGTACGCCCGCATCCATCAATGCAAGCGATCCCGAACAAACCGTAGCCATCGATGAAGAACCGTTTGATTCGAGTATCTCTGAAACCACTCTTATCGTGTAAGGAAACTCATCTTCTGATGGTAGAATGAATTTTAAAGCGCGTTCTGCAAGGTGCCCATGACCTATTTCTCTCCTACTTGGCCCTCTGAGAGGTTTTACCTCGCCGGTACAGAAAGGTGGAAAATTATAATGCAGCATGAATCGCTTGGTGCCCTCTTCTAAAATCGTATCAATGATTTGTTCATCCATCGGAGCGCCTAATGTCACAATACCAAGGCTTTGAGTTTCCCCTCTTGTAAATAGTGCGGAACCATGAACCCTTGGTAGTAAACCAATTTCACAACTTATAGGCCTGATGTCTTTCGGACCCCTCAGATCAAGTCTGATACCCTCCTCAACGATGATCCTCCTCATCCTGTGTTTCATTATCTCTTCGTATAAGTCCTTGATCTGAACGGCGTACTGAGCCAGTAATTCTTCGGGGTACTTTTCCTTGAGCTTATTAACGATCAACTCGTAATATTCGCCGATTGCCTGGGCTCTTGCTTTTTTACCCTGGGTGAGTAAACGGTTGCGAAGTTCCGTTTTGTCGATCAACGAGTGAAAGTCTTTTTCGATTTCCTCAGGTAACTTTTTTTCTTCAATCTGAGCCTTAATTATGTTGAATTCACTGAGTATGTCTCGCTCAAATTCTACGATCTCTTTGATTGCATCATGAGCTTTGAACAGTACCTCCACCATTTGCTCCTCACTGATTTCTTTAGCTTCACCTTCAACCATCGTTATGGCATCTGCCGTTCCAGCGACTACGATGTCAATAAGGCTTCTTTCGAGCTGTTCATCCGTTGGAAAGAAGATCACTTCTCCGTCAATAAGCCCCACCCTTACAGCAGCAACTAAACCATTGAAAGGTATATCAGATACGTTGAGCGCCAGGGACGCAGCCATCACTCCAACTACATCTGGTGGATTGACTGGGTCAGCAGAAAGAACGGTAACAATTACTTGAACTTCATTGCGCAAGTGCTTTGGGAACAAGGGCCTTATAGGCCTGTCAATAGTACGAGCTGATAGTATGGCAGCCTCACTCGGCTTACCTTCACGTTTGATGAAACCTCCTGGTATTTTTCCAGCAGCATAGAAGCGTTCTTGAAATTCTACAGTCAGAGGAACAAAATCAACACCCTCAGTTATTTGATCAGACATAACTGCTGTTGCCAAAACGGTCGTATCACCTATTCTCGCAAGAATGGCTCCATTAGCCTGCTTAGCCAGTCTCCCATGCTCGATATGAAATTCTTTTCCTAAAATGACACGATTCCAGGATTTCAAGACTATCACCTCTCAGTAAGAAACTAAAAGCGGGCCAGCGCCCGCCCTCTTTTCCACCTTTTCGTTCATTTCCTCAAATTCAGTTTTTCAATCAGGTTCCTATAAGACTCTGGATTTACCTTTTTAAGATATTTCAGCATTTTCCGTCTTCTTCCAACCATCTTCATTAAACCTCGTCTGGAATGAAAGTCTTTTGGATGTGATTTCAAATGCTCTGTGAGATGGTTGATGCGAGCTGTTAGCAGTGCGATCTGTACCTCCACTGAACCTGTGTCTTTCTCACTGATCTTGAATTGTTCAATAATCTGTTGCTTCTGTTCCTTATCCACAACTACACCTCCATCCTACAGCCTTCAACCCAGAAGGGGATTTCACCCTCAACCGAGTTGAGGTCTGGAGCGGGCGACGGGGGTCGAACCCGCGGCCCTCAGCTTGGGAAGCTGATGCTCTACCACTGAGCTACGCCCGCTCACCAAACATTAATTATACCACATTTGAGTGGGCCATCAACATCACTGGATCTGACAGATCAGGATATCAAGATTTCTCTTTCAATAACTCTAAGACTCGTTCAGCGTTGTTTTCTTGCAACAAGATTCTGAAAAATTCGTACGCCTGCAGATCGGCTTCCTCAGTTTTACTCAGAAAATAAACCTTCAACTTTGTTTTGAAGAACTCTTTCTCGGTTTCTTTCATGGAAGCGATGCCTTTCACTACTTCGAGCAACCGTTCATCGTGTATACAAGCTTCTGCGATCCGCAGGAGCACATCGTTCATTCATCAACTCTGTTTGGCCGTCATGAAAACCTTGAAAGAAATTCCTGTGCGTGTCTCGTTTTCAATCTTGGCCTCCATGAAACCAGGTACCATGTAGAGATCCTTACCATTCTCGTTGAGGAATCTTCGGGCAACAGCTATTGCCTTAACAGCCTGGTTAACAGCCCCCGCACCTATCGCTTGAATCTCAACCCTGTCTGATTTTGACAAAGCACCCGCAATAGCTCCAGCCACCTTGTTTGGATTCGAACTCGAGCTGACTTTCAAAATCTCCATTCGACCAATCCTCCCTGATCTGTAAAAATATCTCGTGCACAGCTTCGAACAACACTGTGCTACGAGTGATTTTACCACACATTCAAGTTATTTCAACTGCCCGCAAATATTTTGCTGCTTCCTCTGGAGGCATCGGGTTTATGTAGAATCCAGAACCCCACTCAAAACCAGCAACATTCGTGAGACGCGGAACAATTTCTAAATGCCAGTGATAATAAATCTTGCCCTCACCGTCCGTTGGAGCGGTGTGCAACATAAAATTGTACGGTGGATTGTCCAACGCAACGAGGATTCTGTACAAAGTATTCTTCAAGATTCTCGCAAAGTTTTTTACCTCTCCTTCTGTCAAATCACCGAAGATGTGTATATGGCGCTTGGGAATTATCCAAGTCTCACATGGGAATCTCGCTGCAAAGGGTTCTATAGAAATGAAATCCTCATTTTCCTCGACAACTCTTTCTTTTTCCTCCATTTCTTGGTTGACTATATCGCAAAAAACACATCTTTCTTTGTAAGAATAGTATTCTTTAGAACCTGATAGTTCCTCTTGAACCCTCTTTGGAACAATGGGCAACGCTATCAGTTGACTGTGAGGATGCTGCAACGAAGCTCCTGCATCACG
>CAYXCE010000186.1:0-3280 GCA_964463395.1 uncultured Pseudothermotoga sp. | reverse complement strand
GGACATGACAGGATTCGTCGTCACTTTTGAGACGAATTATCCGGGTGCAGGTCCTGCGTCCAATGTAAACATGCAGATCGATTTGAACTGGGGTACTTATGTGTGGCAGAAATTGTATGTTTCAGATTCTTTCACAGCTACTTTGCAAGTTGGTAAGCTCTCTAGAGGTTTCAGCTACGTGACAGGTGCGAACTTCAGCTGGATCGTGACACCTCCATACTTCCTCTTCAGGAACAGAACGGACGCAGTCGCATTGAAGTTCGATATTGCATCTGGTGATCTGAAAGATTCTCTGACTGTTTATGCTTACACACCAGCGGCGACATCAGTTGACGTGGATGTCCACAACAAACTTGATTTCTCGTTCTTGAGTTTGAGCTTGCTGGCAAAAGGTATCATTTCAGCTGGTGCAGGAGCATTCCCAGCGATCGGTGCAGGCGCAACGATAGATCTTGCAAAAGCACTTAACATTGAGGCTGCAAGTTTGAAAGGCTTCGGATATGTTGAACTCGATGCGAGCGCCGGCAGTCTCACAGGTATGCTCAAGAGCTATCTGTTCGGAGTTGATTTTGGTATTGAAAAGTTGAGCGGTAGCTTTGCATTTGGAAGTGGCAACCAACTCGGTATAGCGTTGGTGACAACAGCGTTGAGCCCAGTAACAATCGGAGCAGACATTGTGCTGCCGGACATCACAGATCTTACGAAGTTGAACTTTGCTGGTTATGCCAGCTGGAAGACGGAACTGCTTGGTCATCGCGTGAGCGCTTCTTATGATGGTTCGAAAGTCACGGTTGGTTGGAGGCTCGATGTGTCGTTCTGAAATTTGATTTGAGTATTCGTCTGAAAGAACAAACCCCGGCTTCGGCCGGGGTTTTGTTTTTGTGGTATATTAGCTCAGGAGGTGTTCGAATGCTCATCTTTGGGATCGTCATAGCGATAGTTCTGATAATCGTAGTGTGGTTCATCGGCACGTACAACTCTTTGGTTTCGAGGAGGAAGCGTGTCGAGAACGCTTGGAGTCAGATCGATGTTCAGCTCAAAAGGAGACACGATCTGATTCCAAATTTGGTGAACGCCGTGAAAGGTTACATGAAGTTCGAAAAAGAGACTTTGGAAGCCGTCATAAATGCGAGAGCCAAAGCGATCTCGGGTGGTTCGATAGACGATCGCATAAAGGCTGAGGGGGAACTTTCCGGTGCTTTAGCTAGACTCCTTGCGGTGTTCGAGCGCTATCCTGAGTTGAAGGCGAACGAGCAGGTGAAACAGCTCATGGAAGAGCTCACCAGCACGGAAAACAGGATCAGCTACGCTCGACAGTTCTACAACGACACGGTGATGAAGTACAACACGTCCATAGAGATGTTTCCAACCAACATCGTTGCCAGGATGTTCAATTTCAAATCCTTCCCGTTCTTCGAAGCCGCCGCCGCTGAAAAAGAAACACCGAAGGTGGATCTCTCGTTCTGAAAGGAATATGGGAAAAAAGCCCCGCACGAGCGGGGTTTTGTTTTTTGTGGTAGGATCGAAGTCGGTGGGTGAGGTGGTGCGATGGATTTTGTGGAACTTCAAAAGAAAAATATCAGAAACACGTACTTGCTCGTTTTAATTTTCATCCTCATGATGGGAACTTTGGGGCTTTTGATAGATGTCTTGTTCGGGATTTTCCCAATCGGGACGATCGTTTTGATCTTGATCGCTTCGATCCAAACCCTGGTTGGAACGAGTTCTGGAGCTTCCTTGGTGCTCCGCTCAGTCGGTGCCAAACCCATCAGCGAGAAAGATTTTGAAGAAAAACAGCTCAAAAATATCGCGGAAGAATTGTGCATCGCGGCGGGATTGAAGGAGGTTCCAAAACTCTACGTGATGGAAGATGAGAACATAAACGCTTTCGCGACGGGTTTCAAGGAACAAGACAGCGCGATCTGTGTGACTTCCGGCTTGCTGAAGAATTTGAACAGGGAAGAAACGGAAGGGGTTCTCGCACACGAAATCAGTCACATCGTCAACAAAGACACGCTTTTGATGACCACCATCAGTGCCATACTGGGCACGATGGTTTTGGTGCAACTGTTCGCCTGGAGAAGCTTGAGAGTTTTGGCTTGGTCTTCGACACCACGTAGATCGAGCAGAAAGGGAAAAGACAGCGGGACGGCGTACATATTGGTCGCGCTCTTGATCATCGCGCTCGTCGCCACGTTGTTTTCACTGATCGGTAGGATCACCATTTTCGCCGTTTCTCGAACCAGGGAGTACCTCTCGGACGCCAAGGCGGTCGAACTCACGAGGAATCCAAGGGGCTTATCGAGCGCGCTCAGAAAAATCGCGAAGATGCAGAAAATCAAGCCGAAAGTCAAGAATGCCACGATCGCCACGGCGCATTTGTTCATCTCGGACCCGCTGAAAAGGAAAGTGAACGAGAAGGAAGGTTTCTTCGCAAACCTTTTCAGTACACATCCACCCATCCACAAACGCATCGCACTGCTCGAGAACGTGCCACCAGAAATCGTGCTGAGAGAGCTGCAACAAGTTTGAGGTGAAGATTGTGTCCAACAGATCTTTCGATTGGCTCAGACAGGCGATCGAAGATTTGAAACATGCGAAATTGTCGTTCGAAGCGGCCGATTATGACTGGGCTTGTTTTGCCAGTCAACAGGCCGCTGAAAAAGCTTCGAAGGCACTACATTTGTTTTTCAACCAACAGGCGTTTGGTCATTCTGTGTTCAAGTTGCTCAAAGAGTTGCCGATAGAAGTTCCGAAGGATCTTCTCGAGAAGGCTAAGATCTTGGATAGCTATTACATAGCTGCGAGGTATCCGAACGGTTTTCCCGAAGGTTCCCCGTACGAGTTTTTCGGTGAAATTCAAGCGAAGGGAGCCATAGAATATGCCAGTCAGATCGTTGAGTTCGCCCGTTTTCAAATGGCCCGACAGAGATGAAGTTGAGAAAACCCTTCGAAACTGGGCAGAACAGATGAAACAAAGAGACCCTCGGGTCGTCAAGATAGGATACTTCGGTTCATACGCTCGTGGTGATTGGGGTTTCGGGAGTGATCTGGACGTCGTGATCGTGGTTCGAACTTCAGTTGAAGATTTCTTTCACAGGTCGGTCGATTTCGACACGTCCAGCATACCGGTTCCGGTGGACCTTTTGGTGTACACGGAAGAAGAGTTCGAAAAACTTTTGAATGAAGGTTGGAACGCAACGAAGGAAACGGTATGGGTCTGTTGAAGTTTCTTTCAAGGTGTCGTTGATGCTGTCTCGTTGAATTCGGGGAGTTGATA
>CAYXCE010000185.1:0-3319 GCA_964463395.1 uncultured Pseudothermotoga sp. | reverse complement strand
GCGCTTATCTCGGGGAGGAAGCTTGATTTTGAAAGTAAATCGAGCGAGCGTGGGTTATGGAAGGGTCAAGGTACTGTGGGATGTTTCTCTTGCTGTGAACCGAGGTGAGGCGGTCGGACTGTTCGGTCCGAACGGCGCCGGCAAAACCACCCTCGTCAACTGTATCGTCGGATTCCTCAAACCATCTTCTGGAAAAATCTCTTTCGATGGAACCGACATAATCGGGATAGAAACACACAAGATCGTGAAACTCGGCATAGCACTCGTACCACAAGAGCGCGAACTCTTCCCCGCCATGAGCGTTGAGGAGAACTTGAGAGCCGGTGCGAACTACGTACCTCATGCGAGGGGCAAAGTGAAAGAAGCCTTTGATCTGGTTTTCAGCTTGTTCCCCGTTCTCAAGGATAGACTCAAACAGAAGGTTGGTACAATGAGCGGTGGTGAGCAGAGGATGGTAGCGGTGGCGAGGGCACTCATGTCTTTTCCAAAACTCCTCATACTGGACGAACCGTCCGTGGGTTTACAACCATCGATCGTTCTGGAATTGTTCTCGAAATTGAAGGATATAAAGGATCAGGGAGTCTCGATCCTTCTCATAGAGCAGAACGTGAAACAGGGTCTGAAAGTTGTCGATAGGGGTTATGTTCTTGAAAATGGCAGAATAGTCATGGAGGACTCTTCGCACAATCTGATGAACAACGAACACGTGAAGAAAGCCTATCTTGGTCTTTAGAGGAGGGATGATTCCGATGAGGCTGGAAGGAAAGGTGTGCATCATCACGGGTGCCGCAAGCGGGATAGGCAGGGCAGCGAGCCTGCTGTTCGCGAAGGAAGGAGCCATCGTGTGCGCTTGCGATGTGTCTGAACAAGCTTTGAAGAAGCTCGTAGAAGATGCACAGGGATTAGCTGGCACGATCGATCCATACCTACTCAACGTGACCGACAGAGAACAAGTGTTCAAGACGGTCGAACAGATCGCGAACAAGTATGGAAAGATCGATGTGCTCGTGAACAACGCTGGGATCACGAGGGATGCGTTGCTGGTCAAGATGACGGAGGAAGAGTGGAACGCGGTGATCAGTGTGAACTTGACGGGTGTGTTCAACATGACGCAAGCGGTAGCACCGTACATGATGAAAGCACAGAAAGGTTCGATCATCAACACTTCATCGATAGTTGGAATCTATGGAAACATTGGTCAGACCAACTACGCCGCGACCAAAGCCGGCGTGATCGCCATGACCAAGACCTGGGCGAAGGAACTCGCAAGAAAAGGTGCACAGATAAGGGTGAACGCCGTTGCCCCAGGGTTCATAAAAACACCCATGACGGAAAAGGTGCCAGAGAAGATCATCGAAGCGGTCGTGAGCCGAACACCGTTGGCGCGCATGGGCGAACCTGAGGAGGTCGCCAACGTTTATTTGTTCTTAGCGAGCGATGAATCTTCTTACATCACCGGACAAGTGATCGGTGTCGATGGAGGTCTAACGATTTGAAACTCAACTCCTTGAGGGGGGATGTGCGGTGAGAAAACTGTTGATAGTCCTGCTCGTTCTGACGGCTCTCTTTGTCTTCGCAGAGGTTGGAGTTTATCCGGACAAGATCGTCGTTGGGACCTTCCAAGCGCTCTCTGGACCGTACGCGGTCATAGGCCAAGAGATGTCCAAGGGTCTGCTCGCCTACTTCAACTGGATCAACAAGAACAACGGGGTTTACGGTCGAAAGATCGAGCTCATCATAGCGGACGATCAGCTCAACCCCACGAAAACGGTCGTCGAAGTGAAAAGGCTCGTCGAATCAGACAAGGTCTTCGCGATAGTCGGTGGACTCGGCACTTATGGTTGTCTCGCAGTGATGGATTACCTTGAACAGAACAAGGTGCCGTTCGTTTATCAAGGTGCCGGCACGAGCCTGCTGGTCGTTCCACCGAAGAAGTACATCTTCGGAGTGCAGCCGGACTACACGTTGGAAGGCCAACTCATCGCGAGGTTCTTGGTCGAAAATCTGAAGAAGAAAAAGATCGGTGTCATCTACATGGCGAACGATGTGGGTAAAGAAGGCTTGGCTGCGGTGAAGATGAGGCTCGAAAAGTACGGCATGAAACCGGCTATAGAGATCGCATACAACCCACTCGAAACCGATTACAGCGCACTCGCAGTGGATGTTTTGAAAGTTTCACCCGACGCCATCGTCATATACGGTTTCATCACCGATACCGTCAGATGGATCAAGACTCTTAGGGATTACGGTGTCGACGCCCCGATAGTGACGACCTACGCCAACGCAGATCCAAGCTTCATAAGCTTGGCTGGCAAGTACGCCGAGGGTGTTTACCTCACAGGATGGGTCCCACTGGCGACGCCGGATAGACCGGAGTTCTTGAGAGACTATCAGAGGGCGGTGGCCATATTCCAAGAGAGTTATCCAAACCAGATCATGTCCTCGTACGCCGTGGCCGGTTTCATCGCAGCCGAAGTTTTCGTACAAGGTCTCCTCAGGGCTGGACCCGATCTGACCAGAGAGAAACTCGTGGAAGCTATGGAAACTTTCAAGAACTGGGACGGGATTCTGGCGAAGGACATCACCTGGGGACCTGGTCTTAGACGCGGAAAATCTACCATGTACTTCATGAGGATCGAAAAAGGTAGCTTCACAGCCGTTACGGACCTCATAGGGCTCGATTGAGGAGGGGATATCCCCTCCTCTTTTTGGAGGTATGCACGTTGGCTTTACTTGAAATAGACTCTTTGACTGTCAGATTCGGTGGTCTCGTCGCAGTGGACAACTTTTCCATGAGTGTGGAGAGAGGTGAGATCCACTCCCTCATAGGTCCCAACGGGGCTGGGAAAACGACCGTGTTCAACGCGATAAGCCGCGTGGTGAAGATCGATTCAGGTTCCATAAAGCTCGACGGGGAGGAGTTGATAAACGTCAGTCCACATCGAATCGTTTCTTTCGGTGTGGCGAGAACTTTTCAAAACGTGGTAGTGTTCAAGTACATGACGGTGCTCGAAAACTTCTACGTAGGTTATCACCACAAACTCGAGGGTGGATTGATGAAAGATTTCGTTCCGAGCAAGAAAAAGTTGATCCAAAACTATGAGATGTACAGAAAAGCGCTCCACGTGGCGGACTTTCTCGGTTTAAAGAGCAGGTTGCTGAGTTACGCCGGTACCATCCCGTTTTTCCACCAGAAACTCGTCGAGATAGGTCGAGCCCTCATGTCGGAACCGAAAGTGGTCCTCTTGGATGAACCGGCTGCGGGGTTGAACGAAGCCGAAACTCAACAGATGATGCGTATCATTCGCCGTATGAGAGA
>CAYXCE010000184.1:0-3335 GCA_964463395.1 uncultured Pseudothermotoga sp. | reverse complement strand
GTGAAGGGTTATGGGTTCGCACTGGCGCCAAAAAGATTGCTGGTGAACAGTGAAACGCTGTCCAGTATGGTGGAAAGCGGTGTGAGGATCGTTGCGACTCCAACGTGTGGTACGGGTAACTACAGTGAATGGAAAGACAAGTACTATTTTTGGTCGCACGCACAAATGGTAGGTTATTACTGTCTCAAAGCAACGCTCGTGGGTGAGGTTTTTCGAAATCACCTCAAAGACAAAGCGTGCGTTTGCGCACCGATCCCCATCACTCAGAGTCAGGATGGATACATCGTGAGAAGCGATTCAACTGAAGGAAGCACCATCCTTCTGGCAGAACTCGACATGGAAAAGCTCGAAAAATTTCTGGAAGAACAAAAGCGAGCGCTCAACACTTTCATTCACTGATACAAAGTCACCAAATTGCATTTCAGTGGATGTTTCCATCATTTTTTCTGAACCTCGATCGAGGGATAGCCTACAGCTGATGTTAATTACTTCATCATTGCATTCAGTTCATTTTTGAAACCACCGTGGGTCTTGTCACCACGGTGGGTTTATCCCATCTTCAGGTTCTCACCGTATAGATCCTGTGTACGAACGCCCCTTCGTATTCGTAATTTTCAACTCTCTCGACGGACCAATGCTTTGGTAGCTTCAGGTTCGCTTTCACATCTTTTTCTTCTAGGTTCACAAGGTGTATCTTCAGAGTGTTGGATTCTTGGAAACTACTCACGATGAGAAATCCATCCGCCTCAACGTACCAAGGCTGGTAGGGCTTGACAAGTTCGATCAATTCGTTGGCATTGAACGGATGCACGAAGTTGTAACAGTAATTCAGGTAGTTGAAGAACAGAAAGTTTGCATTTTCCATTCTCTTTCTCCAACCTGGATCGTTGAAATAAGCCCAGAAGTTCAGCAGAGATAGGATCTGTTCGAGTCGGAGTTGTTCTTCTGGTTTGATGTTCAACGACAATTTTTCATAAACATCTTTCCAAACGATTTTCCCTCCATTGAACGGTGAGTATCCCAAGAATATCTTTTCACCCTCGAATCGATCTATCTTCTCCATCTCACTCTTTTCGAAGATCGGTGGAACGAGTAAAACGTCGATTTCATCGAAACTATCCCACACGACTCTGTAGTCGATTCCGTTCTTCACAAGTTCGTGCTGTGCGGCGAAGAACGGAAGATAGGTCCTCTCCCAATGGAAGGTCAGCGAATCGTACGGGTGAAATACAGCGATCCTTGCGGCCCTTTTACCGTAACAGTTTTTCCAAACGCCCCTTTCACCTTTGAACCAAGCGTGATAGTCGGCGATGCACCTCCTCACATCTTCGAACTGCTCGTCCGTCAGGAGTGTCCAACGACCATTGTGGAAATATTCGGTGCCTTTCAGAACCATCACCGAGTCGTTCGCGTAAGCTTCGGCCATCGCTTGGAGATAGATCCTCGTCGGATAGACTCCGTCGGCACCGATACCGAACATGTAAGGAACGGAGGTGACGGGTTTTCCTTTACAGTGTGCATGTGCGATCCTGTAGGTCATAGTGTTGAAGATCTGTACGTCTTTGAACTTTCTTGGAAGTTGGTGGTTCTCTATCATCACGACATCCTGCACCCTGAAAGCTTCTCTCAAGTCTATGCCTGACATGATCGAGAGTTTGCTCAGGCCAGCTTCGAAAGAGTTGGACGAGATGAGTATTTTTGGATTCATCGTCTTCGCAAGCTTCGAGAGTTGTTCTACAGTTTCCCAGACGATTTTTCTTCTCCAAAGCAGATAGATTTTCGACTCTTCATTTTCAGAGAGATATTCAGGAATTCCTCTCACCTGCGCGCTCATCGAGCGGGCGAATTCTTTGAACAGATCTTGGCACCTTTCACAGTAACAGGGTCTGAATCCGAACCAAGAACCAAAAACGTTGTCGAAGAAAACCCCGTCCGCGCCGCTCTCCACGATGCCCCTCACTACCTCTGCGAGGTGCTCTTTCCATTTTTCGTCCGTAGGGCACGTCAGATACCTTCCAGAGTAGTAGTTGATTTTGTTTCCGTATTGATCCATCGCGTACCATCGTTTGTTCACGTGAGAACCATCGAAGACGACGTTCGAAAACTGCACATAGCCGAAAACTTTCAATCCCTCTTCGTGGTATTCCTGCACCGTGCGCTTGAAGTATTCGTGGTCTTCTTCCTCGATCTCCGGCGGGAAACCCCAGTTGTAGGTGCAGTACGCCCAGTTGTAACCCATCTCTCTGAGTCTTTTTGCCCCGATCTTCAATCCACCCTCCATGTGGACTTTCTCATCGATGGGTGTCGCGGGGAACTTCACCCTGTTTATCCTGATCGTTCCAGGCCCAGCCCACATGTAAACCGGAAAATGGTTCCATCTCTCCACCATTTCTTCATCCTCCTTTGCTCTATCTTTCAATCTGTTTCATCACAGCAGCTGCGTAAGCGCTCCACGCTTGATGGAGTGAACCACGACCATAACATGGAGAATAGTACTCCACCAAGTTCACCCATCCTTCGTCGAGACAGTATTTCCACCAGCTCAAGAGTGGGTAGGAAGGATCGAGGTGGTATTTGTACTTTGCGAGTGCGTAGGCACAGCTCAGGTAAGGCCAGCAGCTGCCGTTGTGGTATCTGTAAGCGAAAGCACTCTTTCCGAACAGGTGGGACCTTTCTTTGTATTTGGGCCAAACGTTCATCACACCCCAATCTCCGTACGGTTGGTTCGGATTGTTCCTCGTCTCCAGAAACTGTTCCATCTTCAAGAGGGAAGAAATCGCCTTTTTTTCTTCCGCGACATCGAAGATCATCGCCACCACGCTGTCTACACTCAGATGATCCTCCACATAGCTTCCCAGAAAGTCCACAAAGTAGCCTTTCTTTTCATCGAACAAGATCTCGTTGAATCTCTCTTTGGATCGAAGATAGAGTTCTTCCCAAATTTTTGATTCTTCGCGTCTATCCGACACGATCAAGAGTTTGGACAGCTCTCGCAATGCTGCGACGTGGAGGGCGGCATCGTAGCTGACGAAACCGTTTCTGAAAACGTTGTCCGACCAGTCTCTGCAGTCGAACGGTTTTTTGAACAAGCCATTTTCAACGAACCTCTCGGCGTTGCGCATTATCTTCACCGATTTTTCGAGCAGAGTTTCCCCGTTCACCTTTTCACGCAGGATCGAAAGGTCTTCCGTGCTGTGGATGTACTGAGAGAGCAACAGAACGAACAAGAAACCCGAATCGTGATGATCGCTCCACCAGTCGTTGTCGTGTTTGACACTCTCTCTTATTACAGGATTTCCTTCTCTGAGACTTTTCAAAATCAGCTTCTCCTCTTC
>CAYXCE010000183.1:0-3359 GCA_964463395.1 uncultured Pseudothermotoga sp. | reverse complement strand
AATGATAGGTGCTTCCCATTTCGTGAGCACCGACCAAGCACCGAAACTCGTCGCAACGGCTTTTCCGCCTTTGAACTTCAACATGGGAGAGAAAGCGTGTCCTGCGATTCCAGCCAGCGCTGCGAGGGCGATGACGTACTCGTTCGGCACCAGGTTTGTCCAGATGAACAAGAACAGGGGGAAAGTGCCTTTGAAATAATCGAGCGCGAGTGCCAAAGCACCCCATTTCAAGCCTTTCGCACGCCACAGATTGCTCGAGCCCGGATTTCCATCTCTAACCTTTCGCAGATCGATCCCATTCATCCGTGCGAAAATGTGTGCGTACATGATCGAACCAGACAAAAATTGAAGCCCTATCACGAGGATTTCAAACACGTATCTTTCTTCCCTTCCAAGTGACCGTTTTGAAAAAGATCACTTTGAAAAGCGATGTGAAGAACACCGCAAGAAAGAAAGCGAAATGTATTGGATAGAGGAGTGCATCGAAAAATCTGTAATCACCAGTTTTTCTGGAGATGGAATATATCTGCCAGGCGAACAAGAAGTAGTAGATGAAGAACGGAGGTGAGAACAGATTGAACATCGAAGAATAAACACCAACCAACCAGAAGAACATCAAAAAGAAGTTCAAGCCCGCCGAGGCCGCACCCAAAGACATGTTTTTGGTGAAACCTTCGAACATCTCTCGAAAACCGTTCGGGTACATGCGGAACTTTATGAGCTCACCACCAAGATAGTTGTTCACCCTGTACCCCTTCTCCAAAAACAACTTGCCGAGCTTTATATCTTCAAGTACTCCGTCTTTGAACGCCGCATGGCCCTTCGTATCTTCGTAATCTTTCCTCTTCACGACCACGACGGGCCCGTAAGCACCCATAGGTTTGCGATCGAACGCAAAGAAACTACCCATCGAACCTATGACGATCAGGTTGAACGGCAAGGTCAAGTGTTCGTAGAACTTTTCGAACCTCTGGTTGGGCCAAACTGAGACGAGTCCGTCGTCTTTCAAAATCATATGCACCAAAGTTTCTACAGTGCTCTTCGCTGGCTCGACATCGGAATCCATGAAGATGAGCACATCACCACTGCTGTTCAAATAACCGTTCCAGCATGCCCAGGACTTTCCGACCCATCCGGCTGGAGGTTCTTCGTTCAGATCCACCAGAACGATTCCTTCGAATTCCGTCGCAACTTGTTTTGTTCTGTCTGTAGAATTGTCGTTCACCACGATTATCTGAAGATTTTCATAAGTTTGTTCTTTCAGTGCTGAGAGGATCTTCGGCAGATTCTTCTCCTCGTTGCGTGCTGGTACGATCAGTGAAACTCTCGGAGAAGAGTTGGGCTTCGCTTCGGACAGGAACTTCAACCTCCAAAAAACGAGCCATCCGACGATCCAAGAAGTCAGCAAGAGAGTATGTTGTATCAACGTCCAAACCATAGAAAAGTCTCAGAGCGTCTTCAAAAAATTCAACACTTCGTTCAGATCCGGTAGTTCCCTGATCGGATAGACCTTGAAGAAAATGATCTTTCCTTCTTCGTTCACGATCACGTTGGCACGCTCAGAAAAACCGTCTTTTTCTCTGAATATACCGTAGAGTTTTGCGACCTCTCCGTGTGGCCAGAAATCTGAGAGTATCCTCAACTTCTTCAATCCCAAAGAGTTGGCCCACGCTTTCTTGCTCGGTACTGGATCCACACTCAATCCCAGAGGAACGGTGTTCAACTTTTCAAACTCTTCGTAGTTTTGCTCCAAAGCTTTCATCTGTTCTGCACACACCGAGGTCCAAGCTAGAGGATGGAACGAAAGGAGGACTCTTTTACCTTTGAACTGTGAAAGCTGGAGCGAATTTCCATCCTGATCTTTCAACGAAAAATCGCGTGCCTCAGAGCCTATCTGCAACATACACACATCACTCCCTTCTACTTTAATTTTAAACTGCTTTCGATGAAACAAGTCGAAAGAAAACTGAAAAATCAGTATTTTTCAAATAATCTGTAAACTTTTGATCCGTGCGATTCTGAGTGAAGGATTTTCTGTTCTCAAATTAGCGTTGGGTTGGTGAACCACTTGCAGACTTCTTCAGCACGTTGAAGTGTTGGGGGAATGAAGCAGCAAAAAGAGGAACGATCCCCATCAAACGATGCGATCTGCAAGAAAATTTGGCTCTTTTTTCCTTCTCAAAAACTAACCAGCGATCTGCTTGAGTGCCGTCTTCAGTTCTTCAACCGTTGGGACTTTACCTGAAAAGAGCACTTCACCGTTCGCAACAACGGCGGGAGTTATTCGAACACCGAGTTGAGC
The DNA here is from genome assembly GCA_964463395.1 of uncultured Pseudothermotoga sp. Taxonomy (GTDB): domain Bacteria; phylum Thermotogota; class Thermotogae; order Thermotogales; family DSM-5069; genus Pseudothermotoga_A. Next base: position 1,057 of record CAYXCE010000183.1, on the reverse strand, counting down.
AAACTGTTTCGGATCGTAAACGTGTTCTACTTCGCAATTCAGCTTTAGTTCTTCGCAAGCTTTTCGAACGTTCTGCTCCGTCGATTTGCACTTGGGACAACCCATGCCGACCACTAATATTTTCATCTTCTTTTTCCCCCTCAGACCAAGATGAAATTACCGAAGAACCAGCCAACGAGACTACCGAGGATCACTACGGTCGCAACATAAACGACGGCCTTCTTCCATCCAAAAACGCGCGCTATGGCGAGCCAGTTTGGGAGGCTGAGTCCAGGTCCCGTCAGCAAGAGCGCCAGGGCGGGACCTTTACCCATGCCGAGTTGCATGAAGGTCCTCACGAACGGAGCTTCCGTGAGCGTTGCGAAATAGCTCAGAGAACCTATCAGCGTCGCAAGAAAGCTCGATCTCAAACTCTCCCCACCGAGCCACCTTTCGATCCAAGATGGTGGTATAAACCTACCTATGATTCCAACGATGAACACACCGATCAGCAGCAGAGGAAAGATGATCCTGACGAACCAGAGTGTTTCTCTCAACCATTCTTTGATCTTGTCCTTTTGTATGAAGAACGCAGCGTAGATCGTGTACGCCGCCGTCACGATCGCCCACAGCAAAACTTTCTTCCAGTACGGTCCAGAGCGTACCAAGTAGTTCGGCAGCAAGAGCGAGAGCAGGATCATCAGTAGGAGAACGAGGCTCTTTGTTTCAAAAAGTTTTTCATCCGATCGAGTCGTTGCGGGTTGAGAAACTGTTTCGCCACTTTTGAACATCGTACTCATGATCCATCCCACGATGAACGCCACGATCAGAGCCGCCATTACCCTCGAGATGGCCATGTTAGAGCCGAGCAAGCTCGCCGTGTACGTGAGTGCCAACACGTTCGTGGCTGGGGCAACCCACAGAACGATGAAAGCCGCACCAACGCTGGCACCACCGTAGTAAAGACCACTGGCCACAGGTATCACCGTACACGAACAGGCCGCCACGAAAAAGCTCGAAACTGCTGCGAGTGAAAAGGAGGCGAACTTGTTTCTCTTTTCACCGAGATAATCGAGGA
>CAYXCE010000182.1:2881-3397 GCA_964463395.1 uncultured Pseudothermotoga sp. | reverse complement strand
TCTATCTTCACTTTCTCCGTGTCTGGAACCTGTTTTATGAGTACAAGAAAGTCCACAACTTGTCCTCCTTTCTTGTCTTTATTTTATACCATTTAAAAACTCAATGTAAGGACAACAGATTCTGTGGGTGTATAATCGAGAGGCGAGGTGGTTGAGGTGAACCTCGATGAATTGGTTGGTCAACTCTTTCTGATAGGTATCAAGGGTAAGGAAGTGGACGAAGAAACACTGAAAGTGTTGCGAATCGTCAAACCAGGGTTCGTGATCCTTTTCTCAAGGAATGTGGAGAAGCCGAAACAAGTGCTCAATCTGGTGAAGCAGGTCAGATCGGTGTTAAGCAATGACGTCATTTTTGCCGTGGATCAAGAAGGGGGCATCGTGACACGCTTCAGGGAAGGTTTTGCAGTTTCACCCGGCGCGATGGCTATCGCAGCTACCAACGATGAGGAAAATGCTTACAAGGTTGCGAAAGTTTTAGCCCATGAAATGAAAACAGTCGGTGTGAGTTGGAATCTT
>CAYXCE010000182.1:0-2871 GCA_964463395.1 uncultured Pseudothermotoga sp. | reverse complement strand
CATCAATGATAATCCGAATAATCCAGGTATTGGCGTGAGGAGTTTCTCAGACAAAGCTGAGGTTGTTGCTAAATTCGCAGTACGTTTCTATGAAGGTCTCAAGGAAGAAAATGTCGCAGCTTGCGCAAAGCATTTTCCCGGCAAGGGAAGCGTGGCTCTGGACGCACATCTGGAAATGCCAACACTCGACAAAAATCTTGAACAACTTGAAAACTGGGAACTTGTCCCCTTCAAAATACTGATCAAAAAAGGTATAGAGGCCATCATGCCTTCACACATATATCTTCCGAAACTTCAATCTGTCAAACAACCTGCCACAGTTTCATACGAGATCGTGACAGAACTCCTCAGAAACAGACTCGGATACACCAAATTGGCCATAGCGGACGATCTTCTGATGGGTGGTGTCGTGAAAAACATGACGGTGGAGGAAGCAGTTGTGAGATCGTTCGAAGCTGGGATGGACGTTTTAACGGTTTGTCATGAACCTGAAGCTCAGATTTCAGCGAAGAAAACTCTACTTAGAAAGATAGAACAGGAACCAGACCTGCAGAGAAGACTCAGAGAATCTCTGGAAAGGATTCGTCAATTCAAAGAAAAATTTTCGATCAAACAATTGCCTGAAGAGATACATTTCGATGCGGAACACGAAAAAATCATGCAAGAAGTGGCGGAGAGTTCCATTACCCTCGTCAGTGATCGAGATGGTATGCTGCCACTGAAACTCAGTAAGAACGATTATGTGTTCACCGTCAAGTTGAGCAGGTTAGTTCAAGTTCAAGAGTTCGACACGGGTGTTCCTTGGATAGCGAAAGAAGTCTCAAGGATATTCAGCTGTAATTTATCCATGTTAGAGGAAGATACAGAAATTCCGAAGGGAGATAAATGTGTTGTTTTCACTGAAAACGCACATCTTTCTAACTGGCAAAGAAATTTGTTGAACCATGTACGGAAAAATTTCAAAAAAGTTCTACTGATTGCTCTCCGTAACCCTTATGACTGCTGCTTGATAGAATCTTCTTGCATTTGTACCTACGGTTATGAGATGATTTCCCAAAAAGCTCTCATGAGGATACTGCTCGGTGAAATAAAACCTGTTGGGAAATTGCCAGTGGAGGTGTACCGATGAACGAGGACAGACCCATCACGGAAATGAGAAATCCAAAATCTTTTGGTATCGACAACAAGAGTGTGACCGAGATTCTGAGGATCATAAACGAGGAAGACGCCTTAGTTGCCCTCGCTGTGCGTGAAGCGCTGCCACAGATAGAGAAGCTGGTCGAAATGTGCGTTGAAACCTTGCATTCAGGCGGAAGAGTTTTTTACATAGGCGCTGGAACCAGCGGTAGGATAGCTTTCATAGATGCCGTGGAGCTCGTACCAACCTATGGCTTGCCAGATGGCATATTTGTTCCCATCATTGCAGGTGGGTTTGAAGCTTTGCGCAGGTCTATCGAAGGAATTGAAGACTCAGAAGAAGAGGGCAAGAAAGATCTCTTGAGCCACAACATCAATTCGAAGGACTTAGTCATCGGTATAGCTGCAAGCGGGAGCACACCGTATGTGAGGGGGGCGCTCGCCTTTGCAAAACAACTCGGATGCAAAACTGCTTTGATCTGCAACGTGGATAAGCCATCGCTGGGCCACTTGGCAGACATCGTCGTTTCAGTCGTCACGGGACCAGAGGTGATAGCAGGTAGTACACGCATGAAAGCTGGAACAGCTCAGAAGATGGTTTTGAACATGCTCAGCACAACTGTGATGATCAAACTCGGCAAAGTGTATGACAATCTTATGGTGGACGTGCTTGTTCTCAACGAGAAGCTCAAAAAAAGAGCGATAGATATGATTGTACAACTAGCAAAAACAGATGAAGAAACTGCTAAAATAGCTCTTGAAAGAGCAAATTTGAACGTCAAACTAGCCGTATTGCACTTGGTTTCGAAGAAGAGTTTTGAAGAATGTCAAAAAGTCCTCAGCATTCAGCCAAACTTGAGAAAAGCGATCGCTATGATGGGGGGATGAGTGTGGAAGAATATCCTGTTCCTCTGTACTATCGGGTTTACAAGGAGCTGAAACGTAAAATCTTGGATGGGGAATACAGACCTGGAGACAGAATTCCGCCAGAGATCGAGTTGGTTAAGTCGTTCGGTGTGAGCAGATTGACTGTTCGCCGAGCGCTCGATGAGCTCAAGTCCGAAGGTCTCATAACGAGGCACAAAGGTAAGGGAACGTTCATCGTGGGTCGTAAAGAGGAAGAAGCAATGAACGTCTTGAAGGGGTTCACTGACAAAGCGAAACAGGAGGGATTCAGTGTCAAATCACACGTTCTAGATAATAAGTTAGTTGAGGTCCCAACGGAACTGTGTGGAATCTTCGGGCTTGAACAGGGTACCATGGTTGTGTTACTCAGGCGCGTGAGATTTTTGAACGAAGATCCTGTAGCCATAGAGAGTGCTTATCTGAACCCAGCAGTGGACGTCAGAATCTTGAACATACTCAAGAGGGATATGTCCAAGGAATCGCTCTACGAATTCCTCAGGAACGAATTGAAAATACCACTCATCAGAGCTATGGAAGAACTCGAACTCACACAAGCGTCTTCTTCCGATGCGAAGCATTTGGGTATACAACCCGGTGCTTGTGCGCTCTTGAGAAAGCGTTACACTTACACAACGAACGGAAAATGTGTCGAATTCGTGCGCTCTATATACAGGGGGGATAAGTACAAGTTCAAGATGGAACTCAGATCAGAAGGCACGTTTGAAAGATGATTTTTCTGGCTTGGTGAGCATGAACGCGACCAAACCTATGTAGACGAATACGTCCCCAATGCTGATCAGAAACTTCCTGCCCCAGGGTGTGTAAGCA
>CAYXCE010000181.1:0-3419 GCA_964463395.1 uncultured Pseudothermotoga sp. | reverse complement strand
ACAAGGCCATCTATTGGGGTAAGGTGATATCCGCGGGCATCGATTTCGTGATCGTGGCGTTCATAGTCTTTCTGCTCATAAGGGCCATGAACAAGGCTGCGGAGACTGCCAAGAAAAAACAAGCCGAGAAGAATCATTGATTTTTTCGAGGAAAACTGGGTTTTGTGTCTACAGTGGCTCAGTTACAGTTCAGCGCTTGATATCTCCATTCTTGTCCGTTCTGAGCATGTAGACGTCCATCTCGCCGGCGCCCATCGACATGGTGTCTCCGACGATCACGAAACCGTCTGAAAGCGCCTGAACGCTGTGTGCGGTATCGAGTTTTTCACCACCGTGACTTTTGATCCACAGGACTTCGCCTTTGAGATTGATCTTGATCAGATAAACGTCGTCGATCGAGGAGTTCAACGGTATTCCGTGACCGACGATCAAGTACCCATCGGACATCTCGGCCACAGCGCGAGCCGTGTGTGGCATGGGCGTTTCCACGACCTTTTGCCATTCAACTTCACCGACTTTCGAAAACTTGACCACGTAATAGCCGCTCACGAACTGCTTCGATTCGTACCAGCCCACGGCTATGTGACCACCATCGGTCGTTCTCAAAATCTTGCGCAGACCATCTTCGTAAGGTCCACCCAAAGTTTTTTCCTTCAACAACTCTCCGTTTTCTTTCAGCCACACGACGTAAGCGTCGTAATTGCTGACCCATTTGCCGGATTTGTCGATGGTACCGGGTGTGCCCGACTGACCCACCGCGATGAAACCATTCGAGGTTCTTTCTATCCAAGAGAAAGTTTCGTTCATTTCCCCACCGTAATCTTTTTCCCAGAGGAGTTTACCCGTCGGATCGATCTTGATCAAATAAGCCTGTCGAGCTTTCTCTCGTATCGACATCGTGTAGCCAGCCACGATGAAACCATCATCCACAGCCAAAACGCAGTTCGCAAAATCGTCCTGAGGGCCACCGTAGGTTTTGCTCCACAAACTGTTTCCATTCTCGTCTATTTTCACAACGTACACATCGCTCTTGCCCGTGTCGGTCGATTTCGTCCATCCCGCCACCAGATATCCATCTTTGGTTTTCGTCACACAGCTGGCCGAATCGTCATCGCTTCCACCGAAGGTTTTGTACCAAATCACTTGTCCTCGTTGATCGACCTTCAATACCAGCACATCGAACTTTCCAGCTCCGTAGGAAGACGTCGCGCCAACGATGAGGAAATTACCGTCGTTTGCGACGATCACGTGTCGAGCGTAGTCCAAGTTGTTCCCACCGAACGTTTTCTGCCAAGTGATCTGTGCGAGCAGGCTGTTGGTAAAGAGTAAGAAGAACAACGTCGATCCGATCAACGCGTGTTGAAGCTGTTTCGACTTGAACATCGTTATCCCCCCATTGGGCTTGTTTGATCAAATTATTCTTCAAGCAAATTAGAAAATCATTAAAGAAAGACACCTTCTACAGAGATTCATGTCAAAGTCAAAATGAGGGCTCACACAATCTTGGAGGTGGATAACTTGAGCAAAGAATATTCAGCGAGAAAAAAAGGTTTCGAGATCAGGATCATCGTTCAAGTGTTCTTCTTCGCCTTGATCCTGCTCACCGTTGTGAACAGGTTCTTCGTTGAAAACCGCATGGGTATAAGCATACCCTTCGTTTCAAACGCATCTTTACACAGCTTGTGTCCGTTCGGTGGAGTAGTGTCGATATACACGCTCGTGACCAAGGGAACCTTCGTTCAAAAGATACACGAATCTTCTTTCGTCATGCTCGCGATCGTGCTGTTTCTTTCCGTGCTGTTCGGCCCCGTGTTCTGCGGTTGGATCTGTCCTCTCGGTTCGATCCAAGAGTGGGTAGGAAAAATGGGAAGGAAAATGTTCAAAAGGAGGTACAACACGTTCGTCCCCGAAAAATTGGATAGAGGTCTGAGATATTTGAGATATCTCGTGCTCGCTTGGGTGGTGTACGTGACCGCCATGACGAGCAGATTGATGTTCGCTCAGATCGATCCTTATTATGCGCTCTTCAATTTCTGGACAGGTGAGGTGGCGACGCAGGCGATAGTGATACTGCTCGCGGTGCTCGTAGCCTCACTGTTCGTCGAAAGGCCTTGGTGCAAATACTTCTGTCCGCTGGGCGCCATCTTGGGATTGTTCAATTTCCTGAGTGTGTTCAAACTCAAAAGAAACGATACAGCTTGCGTTCTGTGCAAATCGTGCGACAGAGTTTGCCCCATGAACATAGCTGTTTGTAAGAAAGAGACCATCAAGGACCATCAGTGTATCAGGTGCTTGAAGTGCACTTCAGAATGCGGTTGCCCCGTTGAGGATGCGCTCTATTTGGGAATAGGAAACGTTCACGGGAGGGAAAGTTGATGAAGATCAATTCCAAAATCGTTGCGATAAGCATCTTTTTGATCGTGTTCGGAGGAATAGCGCTTGCGAAGATGATCGGTTTCTGGCACACCACAGGTTCTGGCAGAGGACCAAGGGCCATCGCGAAAGGTGTGTCGGCGGGTTTACCCAATCCTCAAGATATAAAGGGCTCCTACACGCTCAAAGATGTCGCGGATTTCTTCGATATACCAAAGAAAGACCTCGCCAGAGCCTTCTTGATCGATGAAAAACAGCTCGCAACTTTCAAGGTCAAGGACATAAAGACGCATTTTGTGGATGCTCAGCGGGAGATAGGCGTTGCGTCCGTGAGGGCCTTCGTGGCGTTCTACAAAGGTATAGATGTAGAGCTGAGTGAGGAAGCTTTCCTTCCAAAACAAGCAGTGGACGTGATACTGGAGAATGGCAAGCCCACGAAGAGACAGATTCAATACATGAAAACTCACGTTCTTGAGGTTTCGAAATGACGCTTGAAAGGTCTTTCCGAAGGAGCCATACCTGATCTTGAAGGTATGGCTCCAATTGAGATTCCATTCGTCGAGAGTGACTTTTTACGTGCAATTTGTCTGAGATCCGTGAAATGTCATGGGACGATTTGGAATCTGACGTTGTCGATCATAACAACGCTCTCTACTTCAGTATCAACCCAATTACCAACTGCGAGGATCAGAGTGACGATTTGACCAGCAAACGTGGAGAGATCATACTGAAATTCTTGCCAGCCAGTCATGCTCGCCGTACTATCGAGAGTGATCTGAGTCAGACTATATTCGCTTGCAAAGTTGTAGATGGACTTTCTGAAAAGCGTGTGCGTGGCTCCACCTTCATCCACCAACAAGATTTCGAAATAATCTTGGTATGGATACGATGGATCGTACGGTGACAATCCTGGTTCATCCTGCCAGAACTCGCACGATGCGAAATTCCAGTTCAGTTTCAATCTCGCCGTTGTGTAACCTGAAGGGACTTTCGTTTTTTGACTTATCGAGCTTCTTCAAAGGTTACTGTGAAATCCTGTCGGGATG
>CAYXCE010000180.1:3045-3447 GCA_964463395.1 uncultured Pseudothermotoga sp. | reverse complement strand
GAGTGAGAAGACCTTCTCAAAACTGTTGAAACTTAGAGATCTAGCAAAAGAGCTTGGATGTACACTCGCTCAGCTTGCGATCGCGTGGATTTTGAAGAACAAGAATGTCTCCAGCGTCATACTGGGCGTTTCGAAACTTGAACAGTTCGATGAAAATGTCAAAGCGATAGAAGTCAAGGAAAAGCTCACCGAAGATGTAATGAACCAGATCGAATCTATACTCGCTTCTTAAGAATCGGCTCCAGAACTCTATCCAGCACGCCGTGAAGGTGGGATATGAGCATACCATAATTCACAACAGGTAAGGCGAGCCTTTTTGCCAATTTCATACGCCTCATAAATGCGGATCTATTGAGCACGCATCCCCCGCAGTGGATCATCAACTTGCAACTCGAAAGCTCA
>CAYXCE010000180.1:0-3035 GCA_964463395.1 uncultured Pseudothermotoga sp. | reverse complement strand
GATCCATCTTGGTATCTTCACTCGACCTATGTCGTCACACGTTGGAACATGTGAACAAGCTTCCACAATTGCTACTGTGTCTCCACTCTTCAGTTTTTTGAGTGCTTCGATTCCCTCGAGAAATTGTTTCATGTCCCCCTTGCTGACAGATTCGAGTATCGAGAAAGTGGTCAAGGGTATGTTTCTTGGTACTATTTTTTCCACCCTCATGACGGCTTGCGAGTCAGTCACGACCAAGTCAACCTCAAAATTCAACTTTTCCAACGATTGAATGAGTTCTGTGTCCCTCGTAACAACAGCCGTCCCAGCATGGTCGATAATCTCTCTTATCGCTTCAACCTGCGGCATGATGAGCCTACCTTTCGGTGCGGCCGTGTCTATTGGGACCACGAGGACGACAGTTTTACGATCGCCCATTAAATGTGCGACCATCGTGCGAGATTCCTCGTCCGGCAAAATTTTGACGAGAGAATCGACCAGAGTCCATATGTTTTTTCCTTCCTTGGCTGAGACTTCCACAATAGGAACGTGAAACCCTTTATAGAAATTCGCTACATCACCCCTCAAATCTACTTTGTTGACTGCCAAGATGAAAGGTATCTCGAGCTGTTTGAACAATTCCACTGCGAAATGTTCGTATTCAGTTGGCCGATCGTCCACTACAAGGATCGCCGCATCTGCACGGTACAGAGATCTCTTCGCCCTTTCAACTCTTTTTTCACCCAGGAAACCTTCGTCGTCGAGACCTGGAGTGTCTATGAGTGTCACCGGTCCTATTGGATGCAACTCGATCGTTTTGTACACAGGATCCGTCGTGGTACCAGGAATTTCACTGACGATCGCCACGTCTTGACCAACGATAGCGTTGATCAACGAAGATTTACCAACGTTTCTTCTCCCAACTATGGCAATATACCTCCTAAAACCCGCATGAGGAGCGTTCATAAACTTTCCTCCTGTATCCAAAATCTTCGCTCACCCTGTAACCAACGCTTTCCACAATTCTCTTCACATGTTGAATACCATCGTTATCATCCACGGGAACACTCGCTTTGTTGGGATACAATGCGTATTTTGAACGGTAAGGCGAAGGAGTAAAATTGGGCATGATGACGTTGGCACCGCACTTCAGAGCGAGTTGTCTCCCTTGGGGATGTATGGTTCCCAACGCCGTTGTGGCAGGAATGTTCGCATCCGGCAAAAACAACCTTGTGAGTGCTATCAATTTTAGAGTTTTGATGAGATCCCCCGCCTTTGAATTGGTTAAGGGTGTATCTGGATGAGGTATGAAAGGACCTATCCCGACCATGTCCGCATCGAGTTGGAATACGAACATGATGTCTTTCGCCAGAGATATGTCGGTTTGTCCTGGGAGTCCCACCATCGAACCAGCACCCGTTTCGTAACCAAGCCTCTTGAGTTGCTTCAAATGCTCTGCTCTCATTCGGAACGAATCGTTAGGATGAAGTTTCGCATAAAGCTCTTCATCGGCAGTTTCGTGCCTCATCAAATACCTATCGGCACCGGCTTCCTTCCAAATTTTGTATGCTTCAAAGTCTCTTTCACCCAGGCTTAGCGTTATGGCTACGTTCAATTTCTTTATCCTTTCTACGAGATTCGTTATCATATCCGTTGTGTAGTGTGGATCTTCTCCAGATTGTAGAACGATCGTTTTCACACCCAGGTTCGCTATGACTTTCGCTCTGTTGTACACTTCCTCGAGGCTCATTCTGTAACGCTCAATGTTCCTGTTCGAGGCTCTGATGCCACAATAAAGGCAATCGTTCCTGCAGTAATTTGAGAATTCAATGATACCCCTCAAAAACACTTCATCACCTAAATATTTTTTCCTCACCTCATCGGCGAGTGAAAACAGCTGCTCGTTCAACTCACTGTTGCTGATTATCCACGCGATTTCCTCGAGCGTTACCGCCTCTGGACGCTTTAATATCTTTTGTAAGATTCCGAACACATTCGATCACCCTCACACACTGGTCTCGCAACTCATCGCTGATTTTTTCGCTCTCCACGAAGACTACGTAACGCTCGTCCTGAAAGACCACAGTAGGTTCTACGTATTTTTCTTCACCTGCCTTCATACCGGGCATGTGGGAGATCCGTTTACCCAGTTTTTCACAAACCCAAATCTTGCAATGGAATCGTTGAGCTATTTGTTGCAGTAATTTCTCACAATCTGACATCACGTTCTCCCGCTTCCAAACGGGTCAGAAGTTTTTCCAGGACCTTTCTTCTTTCGAGTGACATCTTGCCCATCTCTCTTTTGATCAACTCTTCACCAACTTTTTTGGTCTCTTCAGAAGCGTAGTCGAGTAGATATTCTTTGAACGTCAAGATGGCGTTCGGCGTACAGAATTCCTTCACGAACCCTGGGATTGCGAACTCCATGAAATGTTGACCCGTTCTCCCCGCCCGATAGCAAGCCGTACAAAAAGAAGGGACGTAACCGTTCTGTGCGAGCTCTCTTATCACCTCGTCCAGGCTCCTCGTGTCTCCCAAAATGAACTGACTCTTTTTTATGACCTCATGATCTTGCTGAGAGTAAGAACCAACGCCGATGCTTGAGCCTGCATCGATTTGAGATATTCCGAGCTTCAGTCCTTCACGTCTTATATCTGGACGTTCTCGTGCAGTTAATATGAGACCTGTATACGGTACGGACAATCTTATGATGGCTATCATGCGTTTGAAATTTTCATCATCCAGAGGATGAGGTGGTCTCTCAGCAAGAGGAATGTTGAGTGCTGGCTCCACTCTGGGAAAAGATATCGTGTGCGGTCCAACACCGAACCTCTCTTCAAGATGCTTGGTGTGATACATCAACCCCATAACTTCGAACTTCCAGTCATACAAACCGAAAAGAGCTCCTATTCCCACATCGTCTATACCAGCGACCATTGCCCTATCTAGACCAAACAATCTGTACACGTATGAAGATTTCGGGCCTTTTGGATGGAGTTTTTTGTATGTAGGAAGATGGTACGTCTCCTGAAAGATCTGAAAGGTTCCGATGCCAA
>CAYXCE010000179.1:0-3453 GCA_964463395.1 uncultured Pseudothermotoga sp. | reverse complement strand
TACGATCCTCTTCAAAAGCGCCTGTGGAATGTTGACCACCACGTAGCTGCCCAAAATGGAACCGATCGTCGCAGGTATCGCACACAAAAGTGAAAGTTTCACTGGCAACACTCTGTCTTTATAAAAACTTCTCACCGCTGTGATGTTTTGCATGAGGATGGCGATCCTGTTGGTACCGTTCGCCACGCTCAGATCCATACCGAGCAAGGTCAAGAGGGGAAGGGTGATCAAACTTCCCCCACCACCCACGACGTTGAGAAAACCGGAGGCGATACCGGAGAGGAAGACTAGAAAGTACAACAAGGCACAACCCTCCTCAAAGTTCGGAGACTACCAGAACGGCCAGAAGATCGATCAGGTTTTTCAAATCATTCAAAGATATGTATTCAGCAGGTGAGTGAAGATACTTCACAGCCAACGTGATTGGGACCATTTGTGCACCGAATTCCATCGCCACCGATCCATCTGTACCGCCGCCGGTCACACCTACCTGGATTGGTATTCTGTGCCTTTCGGCCAATTCGAGAACTTTCTTCATCAACCCGTAGCTCGCAAAGGCGCTGTTGTCGAGCATCCTCAAAACTGGCCCTTTACCTGGCGTTACGTCTCCCGTGAGTGCGGAACAACATGCAAACGAATCGATTGCGTAACAGACATCAACGTTGTGCTTTGCAACGAAGGCCTTCGCTCCCTTCAAACCTATCTCTTCTTGAACGGTCCAAACTAGGTGCACTTTTTTCGTGAGCTTCTCACCCTTCACCCTGTTGAGAACTTCGAGTAGTGCGAGACAGCCGAACCTATCATCGAGAGACCTCATGGCGAGGAAATCTCGGTTCAGAAAACTTGCGTGTTTTTTGAACACAGCATAATCGAGCACTTTCACACCGAGTGATTCGGCCTCCTGTTTCGTTCGACAACCTATGTCTATCCTCGGATTCTCAGCAGATTGAGTCGTCGATAAATGCGGTGGAGTTATTCCAACCACTCCATCGAGTGGACCAGATTCGGTGATGATCTGTAAGTGTGTACCCAGGAGCAGTCTGTCATCGAATCCTCCAACTTTTCTGAAGTTCAAGGTTCCATCCGAATTGATCCCCGTCACGACGAGCCCGATCTCATCCATGTGCGCCATCAGTGCAATACTTTTATCACCTTCGCCGAGGGTGACTATCAGATTGCCAAGGTTGTCCACCTCGTAAGGCACGTCCAATCGATCGATCAAATACTCGCGTACCTTTTCTTCCCTGCCAGACACGCCAGGAATAGAACAAAACTCGATCAACTTTTCGGCCAGTTTGTCCACACAATCACCTCATGAGGAATTGTACCAAAAAGTTCGTTTCAGTAACTATTCGATCTGTTGGAGCAAATCTTCGATACGTTTGAACAACTTTCTCATCAGAACTATCATCACCACACTGGATACAACGGGGAGAGCGTAAGTCAAAACCGTTACGAGGAAAGGAGATTTGAAGACCTCACGCAACAAGGGTTGGAACAAACCAGAAATGGGTAACAAGCAAGCGGACGAAGTCAGTAGAATTATGCCTTGGATGGTTAAGACCTTGGTTGGACTCAAGATGCGCGAAGGATTCGTCGGCTCACCTCTTGAAGGTTGTTTCAGGTAAAAAAACGTTCCCAGAATCGATGCGAAACCATACAGAATGAACACGAACGGCAGAAAGACATAAACGGAAAGAGGCAAAGAGAACCAAATTTGGAAGAAAACGAGCAAACCCAAGAAGATGGTCCCGTAGATGATGGACGGTATGAACAGTTTCGGCATAAAAAGATGTAGCTCGCTCACAGGAAAAGTTGCAGGTAATGGCCAGCAAGAGAGCTCTTGCTTCATCAGCATGGCTGAACTGTAAGAAACGTACGTACCACTTATGATCGTGACCACGAGTAGTGCCGGGACAAATGAACGTGTAGCGATGGCGAACGGAATGCCGAAAGCAACGGGGTAGATCAATGTGAAGAGCGACTGTTCGTTTCTGAAGAAGAGTTTGATGTCTTTCCAGAACATACCCCCTCCGGAAATCGCTGTTCTCTTCACGGTTTTGGTGAAACCTTCTTGTTCGAAGGTCAGCCGTTCACTCACCAACATCGCAGTGAATGAAAACAGGAAGATGAACAACAGCATGAAGACCATGTATGAAGGTTCATCGATGGCTCTGACGGGCCAACCGAACGGATTCAACGGATGTATCAAGGACCTGAGGGAAAAATTCAGTGAACTGATGTCGTTATTCAGCAGGTTTTTTGCGTAACTGGGTAAGAATTGACTCACCATGAGGAAAAGTGTGACGGTCGCTATAAGGCTCACCACGGTCAATCTCTTCGCAGTCGATCTGTTGAGGATCAACCCGGCAAGGCAGGAGAAAATTATGGAAAGTGACAGGAGCATCAGAGTGAATAGAATGGCCCCCATCAATCCGAGAAAAAGGTTCTTGCCGTGAGACAGAGCGTAGGCTGGAAGCACGAACACGTACAGCACTATGGGAAGCGGTTGTAGGATCAAGGTTAGAAACATTTGGTATGAAACTATGGTCCAACGTTTGATGGGAAGCGTCAAAAGAAGCTGTAACTCTTCGTTACGAACGAAGGAGTTCACCAAACTCGGTGTGAAGGAAGCTAAGAAGAGAAGACCGCTCACCAAGGACCACTGGGCGGCCAACAGAGTCGAGAGGTCATATTTTCCAACGGGAAAGTTGGAAAGGACTTTGAACATCTCAAAAAACATCGAAGCGATTGGTAAACCGAAAGCGAGCGAAGCAACGATCATGAAAACGATGTTCGGAAACCGACGTACCTTGCCACTGAAACGAGTGGAAGTCTTCAAACCGTATTTCAAGAGTATGAGAAGTTGGCGCACGATTTCACAACTCCTTGACTATCTGCGATATGTCTTCCTCTGTGGCTGTGAGTTTTAGAAAAACGTCTTCAAGGCTTGCCACATTGTCTTTTACCAGATTTCTCAACTGTTCCATCGTACCCTCCGCTATGAGGACACCCTTATCGATTATTCCGATCCTCGAGCACATCTTTTCTGCTATCTCTAGAACGTGCGTGGTCATGAAGATCGTGCACCCTTCAGAGGCGTACTTCTGAAGGAGTAATTTCAAAATCTTCGCAGATTTGGCATCGAGGCCAATCGTTGGTTCATCCAGGAAGATGACCTTCGGCTTTCTCATCATCACGCTGATCAGAAGTATCTTCTGTTTCATACCGTGAGACATGTCGGCGATGAACTCATCCAAATAGTCGACACCGAACGCCGAGCAGAGTTCTTCAATCCTCTGGTGCGCTGTTCTTTTGTCCATCCCGAAGATCTCAACTACGAAATTCAAAAACTCCGGGCCTCTCAAGTTTGGATACATGCGCGGCTCGTGAGGCACGACGCCTATGGACTTTTTGATCTCTATCTCCCTATCCCCCATGTCCATGCCCAGG
>CAYXCE010000178.1:0-3520 GCA_964463395.1 uncultured Pseudothermotoga sp. | reverse complement strand
AATGGTGCCCGAGTTCAATGGTCCATCCAGGCCTATACAAGCGTAAGAATCTCCATCTGAAAACTGTGACAAGACTTTTTCCTTCACAATCTGAGCAGCTTCACCCATTGTCAAGTTCATCGTAGGTTCACTCGCAGTAGGCGCACAGGATACCACAAACAAAGCAAAACAAACAGAAACAACCACTGCCAAGACAAACAGGTTTTTCATACCGATCCCCCCTTGGCATTGGTTTGCCAAATATTTTATCAAAATCTATCAAGTTTGTCAAGTAATCTGGACCGATAAGTTCTAATGGATTTTTAATCCACAATTTATATAATCCACACTCGAATCTATACCTGCTAAGGGGGGATGTAAGGTGAGAAGGTTTTGGTTGGTAACGCTCACAATCCTCGCAATCCTTAGCTTTCCTCAGATTATCGATAGTGACGTGCTCGGTGGCCACGGTACGGCAGCTGGTACCGCATGGAAGATCTACTGGGATGGATGGGAAGGTACCTTAGTGCTGAGAAGGACTGGTGGCAGTTATCTCGAAACGTCAGATGGGAAAAGGTACAATGTCAGATACTTCATATTGAAAAATCCCCAAGACAACGTGGAGGGCATGACGGGGCCAGGTTACACAGGAAGGAGCAGCAACTTGGGTCACCGCATAATTTTCTTCGTTGATTTTGCGAACACACCGAACAACCCGCAGGACGATCAAAGGTTCGATGGATATCTCTTCACGCAGACGATAAAGGCTTGGGACAACAGAAAAGCGATGGCGGGCATCACCTGGTGGAACGGGATACCGTTCGGATTTTACGCTGTCTTGTGGCAAGTCATACCAGGTTAATGTTTACCCAGAATCTCTGTGAAAATCTGCGCGGTTGTTTTTTGCTGAGGAGGGATGAGAGATGAGAAAAGCTTGTTTGGTGATGCTCTTTGTCCCTGTAATTCTCAGCTTGGCGCAGATACCATTTTCACCAGTTCCACCTGTGAACATACCTTTCCAGCTCGGAACTTCAACCACCATCAGTGCTTCTGATATCGTCTTTCCACCGTACGGTTCCGAATGGAAAATCTATTGGGATGGTTGGGAAGGCTACATGAATCTTTTCCCAAATGGGACTGGCCACATCGAAACGAGTGATAGAAAATACTACAGGTTGAGATACTTCATATTGAAAAATCCCCAAGACAACGTGGAAGGCATGACGGGGCCAGGTTACACAGGAAGGAGCAGCAACTTGGGTCATCGCATAATTTTCTTCGTTGATTTTGCGAACACACCGAACAACCCGCAGGACGATCAGAGGTTTGACGGTTACATCTTCACTCAAACAATCAAGGCATCGAACAGTAGGAAGGCGATGGCGGGCATCACCTGGTGGAACGGGATACCTTTTGGATTCTATGCGACATTTTCATCAGTTATTCTCTACTGAGTGACGAAAGTACTTATCGGCGAAATTGGTTCTTCCGAGTTGGTTGTTCTTGACATTTCTGTGCAATGGCATGAGCCCCCGAGCGGGGGCTTTTTCGAGTTTCGAAAACTCAGCGAGCCGGCACGAAAACGGTCTTTGCGACCCAGCGCTTGATGAAGTTGTGTGGTGAGAACCTATCTGCGTCCAAGCCCGCCCAGAGTTGTGTTTTTATTTCAACTTCGACGACGGGAGCGCCCATGGGTATTTTCACGGTCTCCGGCACGGTGTAGCTGACGCGCCCCGCTCGATCGAGCACGAAGTTTCTGATATCACTCGATCTGGGAGTCGAGGTGATCAGGATCGCCGAGTTCGGATTGAAGTTTCCATAAGAATGTGGGATGGTGGCCGTTTGACCGCTTTGGTATTTCACCGTCACCCAGTAGACCAAGTATTCATCCTGTGGGCTCAATACAGTTTCCGAATTGACCACGACGGTGATTTTGAGTTCTTGACCGGTTTCGAAAGGCTCTGGCTCGACGATGATGTCGACGATCTCTTTGGCGTGGAAGTATTGCTGAGTCTGTGAAGGTTGTTGAGCGGCTTGTTCTTTCAGTGCGAACTGACACCTTTGACCTGGCGCCGTCACTCTCTGCAGACAGATCCAATCGACTTGAGCGCCCTTGTGAACGCCAGCCATGGGTTGACCGTAAACTGGTTCCATGTCTAAATCTGCTATGATGCTGAAGTTCCTGCAAGCCAATGGAGAGGCAGTTCTCCAACCCCAGATTTCTTTATAACCGGCGTCGAGATCGGCTTTGCTGATGTAAAAACCCACGATCTGAAACCCACCGAACTGATAGTTGCTCGGGAAGACCGACGTCGGACCGTAGTAATTCAGCTGGTTCGTCTCCGTTTCGCTGAGTTTTAATCCGATGAGCCTCAAGCTCATGAGTTTGACTTCGTTCTCCTTCAGATCGAACGAATAAACCCCGGTTTGCGCCATCACCCTGATGAAGTTGATCCTCACACCGACGTTGATCATATCTCCACCGTAGAAGTTCTGAGGATTCGTGAGGATCTCGATCGAATGGACCGTGAATCCACCAGGCACCACGTGCGTGAGTGGCAGCTTGATCTGAGCGAAGATCACCGTCAAGATGAGCAGGAAAACAACCACGAAAATCTTTCTCATCACCATCGCCCCCTTGGATGGTTCTTATTATACATCGAAAGATTCGAAGCAAAATGGAGTGTGAAACTTACCAAGCTCAAGCCATCACATTTTGAAATTCATTTCCAAGAATTTCGATATTCCCAACACGATCAGGATGATACCGGATAGAACCGAGGTGAACTTTCTGTTCAATTTTTTCGCAAAACCACTCAAGATCACGGCGAGAAATATCAAAACGGTGTTGACAAGAAGGACTGCGATTATTATCCACAAAATTGGGATTTTCAAAAATGGATAGCCTATCCCCACCACCGCTTCGTCCAAACTTCCGAGGGTGCCGATGAGCAGTATCATCCAAAAAGTTAAAAAATCGTTCCCGAGTTTCTCTTCTTCTTCGAACGCCTCTTTGATCACCCACACGCCCACTCCACAGAAGACGATCAGGACCACCCAGGCTCCAAAGGACACGAGATGTCTGTAGATGGCCAAACCGACCAGCCAACCCAGCAAGGGTAGCAACACGGTCGATGCGGAGAACGCGACCGCCATCTCGCCCGCATAGACCATTCGCACCTTGAAGGTCTTATGTGAAATTGGCAAGCTCAGAGCGAAAGCGAGGCTGAAATCGTCGAAGGACAAGCCGAAAGATAGCAAGATCAACGTCCAAAGGTCCATCTCTTTCATGCTCTACTGCCCGGTTTCACCAAGGGTATGTGCTGTGAGCACAGAGGACAACTCTCTGGTTCGTATATGGGGAGTTCCAATTTGACCAACGAATAGAACGGCACGTCGAACGGTAGTTTTTCCACAGATCTATCCACGATGCTGGCGATACAACAGATTTTTCCGCCTTGTTCTTCAACAACCTGCGCCACTTCGAGGACAGATTTTCCGGTGGTCGTCACGTCTTCGACGATCGCCACACTCTCACCAG
>CAYXCE010000177.1:0-3526 GCA_964463395.1 uncultured Pseudothermotoga sp. | reverse complement strand
GAAGAAAATCGCATACACGTGGTGGGTAACACCGTTGTGGACGCGTTGAATACTATAAGGGAGAAGTTCGATTTACCCGAAATTCGTTCACGCATAATTCCTTTCGAAAGGTACATTTTGTTGACACTTCACAGACGTGAAAATATTGGTGAAAGGATGGCTTCCATACTTTCTGGTGTGAGAAATTTCGCTAGAGAATACGACGTTCGTGTGGTGCTTCCAGTGCACAAGAATCCAAAGGTTAGACAGATCATTTTTGAAACGGTGGGAAAAGATGAGCATTTTTTCCTCATGGAACCGGTGGATTATGTAACTTTTTTAGCTTTACTCGAAGGCTGCTGGTTCGTTGTGACAGATTCAGGTGGTGTTCAGGAAGAAGCTCCTTCCTTTGGAAAGTTCGTCGTGGTCGCACGCCGAACCACCGAAAGACCGGAGTTGATAGAGTCAGGGTTTGGATTGTTAGCCGGAACAGATGAAGAATCCATACATCGAGCGATGGTTTCAGCCATCAAGGCTCAATTGAACTCGGCGGAGAATCCCTTCGGTGACGGTAGAACTTCGGAAAGAATCTGGAAAATTTTGAGGGGTGTAACCGAATGAAACTGCGCATGGCGTTGGTCGGTTGCGGTAGGATTTCTACAAAGCATGTGGAAGCGATCGTGGAAAACTCCGAACTTTTAGAACCTGTAGCAGTTTGTGACATTCTTCCTGAGAGGGCTCAACGGACAGCCGATGTTCTCGAGAGGAAGTTGGGCATAAGACCGGAGTTCTACACATCGTACGATGAACTATTACATCGTCACGATGTAGATTTCGTTTCCATAGCTACGCCGAGTGGTTTACACTACGAGATGACAGTTAAAGCTTTGGATTTCAATAAGCACGTTCTGGTTGAAAAACCTCTCGCTTTGGATACGAAACATTTGCGAGAAATAATAGAACTTTCCAAGCGGAAGAATCTGAAGGTGGGGGTTTGTCATCAAAACAGGTTCAATCCACCGATTCAAGAACTTCGAAAAAAGGTCGAATCTGGAGCTTTCGGCAGAATATTCCATGGGGTTGTTTGTATCCGTTGGAACAGAAACGAAGCTTATTACAAACAAGATCCTTGGAGGGGTACCTGGGAACAGGACGGCGGTGTGTTGATGAACCAATCGATCCATGGGATAGATCTATTACAGTGGATGCTCGGTGAAAAACCGAAACGCGTCTTCGGTTACATCAACAATTTGAACCATCCTTACATCCCCGTCGAAGATCTGGGAGTTGGAGTCGTCGAATTCGAATCGAACTGCGTTGGCCTCATCGAAGCCACTTCAAACGTTTTTGACAGAAATCTTGAAGAAGTACTCGCAATCTTCGGCGAAAAAGGGACTGTGAAGATTGGTGGTCTAGCAGTCAACAGAATTTTAGTGTGGAGATTTCCAGATGAAGAAACCCATCCCTTCGTGAACCTACCAGATCCTGAAACAGTTTACGGACATGGGCATACACCACTCTACACGAACTTCTGTGAAGCACTCTTGTACGACAGGAAACCATATGTTGATGCGGAATCAGCCTCCAAAGCAGTGGAGATAGTCCTTGCAATATACAAATCTTCTATGCAGGGTGGTTGGATAGAATTTCCATTCGAGTTCTCCACAACTCAGATGAAGGAGTGGAAATATTGAAAAAACTGAAGCTATTTTTGAGTATCACAGTCGCCGCAATTCTTACATACTTTTTGAGACCTTTTAGGTTTAACCTGTTGGATACGGTATTCTTGCTGTATGGCTTGGCAATCTTCAGTTTGCAGGGCAAGCGTCGAACCGCATCCACACCCTTGTTTGTTGCATTACCACACGCCCTGTTTGGCATAGAGCCTGCACTACCGATCGTTGTCGGGCTCAGTTCAGCATTGAGTGTGGGTGGTTTCACTCCTCAGAAGAGATTGAAAGAATTTCTTAAGAACTACATTATTTTCGCACTAACTGTAATTTTAGTGGGACAATTCGCGAACTCTCTGTGGAAATCTTTGGGCATATGTGTGCTTCCGTTCGCATTCGTGTCGTTGATAGATCGGTCAAAATCTAGAGAGTTCCTCTACACGGATATACTGTTCGTTGCATCATTATTTTGTCTCTACACGCTTGGTCAGCGAACTAACATCGGGCTGATCTTCTTGATATATGCCTTACTTTTTCTGATCTACAATAGATCGATCAATTACGAAGCAAAAACGAGAGAATTGACAAAATTTGAGTCAAACTACTCTGTTTTCAGGAAAAAGTTAGCCACCGTGGTACAATTGTCAAGTAGCTCTTCACAAACTTCCTCGGTTTTTGATAGTCTGAGAAGGTTCGCGGAAGCAATAAGTGATATAACCAGCTTTCAGTACGTGCTAATAAGCGTTTTGAACAGACATCTGGGCATTGTTCAACGGGTGGCACATCATGGAATCAGCGAAGAAGAGTTCAACAGGCTCAAAGAAAGTCCCCCGCCCATAGATCAGGTGTTTCGGATCACACAAGAACGCTTCAAAATAAGCAATTCTTATTTCATCCCTGAAGGCGCAATCGATTTACCACCGCAGTATGTTGCCACTTTTCTCGATTCAACAATGGAGGATGAACCTGACGCTTGGCGACCAAACGATATGTTGATAGTGCCAATATACAATCCTTCGAGAGAAATGATTGGTTACATCTCTGTGGATGCACCCCGTAGTGGTAAAAGACCAAGACTGGAAGACGTGCAGATCTTGGAACTCATCGCCGATCAAATTTACAAGCTCTTGGAAAGATCAGAGTTGTATCGAGGCGTGGTTACGAGGCACTCTTATGATTCGCACACGCTTTTGCTGACTCATTCTGCCTTCTTAGGAATGGTTGAGGCGGAAATATCCAAAGCGGACCGATTCGCATTCGTGCTCATGGATGTAGACGATCTATCTCGCATAAATCAAGAATTTGGTCACGAAGCTGGTGATCTTCTGCTGGAAAAGATCGCTGACGTTTTACGCAATCGAACGAGAAAAACCGATGTCGCAGCCAGGTTCGGTGGAGAAGAATTTGCGTTGATGCTCAGGAATGTAACGAAGTCTAAAGCGATAGAGATCGTTGACAGATTGCTGCAGGAAATACGTAGAATAGAGTTCCATACGAAAGTTTCGGTGAGCGCCGGCATCGCAATATTTCCAGAACACGGAAAAACGTCCCAAGAACTCGTTAAATCGGCAACACAAGCTCTTCAAATTGCCAAAATATCTGGAAAAAACAGACTCATGATGCTTTAAGCTTGAAGTACGGCGATTGGTTCTACTTTGAGCAAATCGACGAGTTTCTTATCGCTGGTCATCAGTACGATCTGTCTCCTTTTTGAACACTCTTTCAGTATATCTGCGGCACTCTTCAGACGCTCCTCATCAAACCTTATCAAAAAATTATCGATGATCAACGGCA
Source organism: uncultured Pseudothermotoga sp. (assembly GCA_964463395.1). Lineage (GTDB taxonomy): Bacteria > Thermotogota > Thermotogae > Thermotogales > DSM-5069 > Pseudothermotoga_A. The sequence goes on along the minus strand of CAYXCE010000177.1, from coordinate 83 downwards.
AAGATTCCGGTAGTTCCATGACTTCGTAGAGAGCGAGTTTATAGGAAAACGTCAGCTGATCAAGTGTAGCCCTACTGAGAGCG
>CAYXCE010000176.1:0-3538 GCA_964463395.1 uncultured Pseudothermotoga sp. | reverse complement strand
TCAATTTCATATCGTTGAATTCTTTCTTGATCATTCTCTCACTCCTCTCACCAACGCCTCGAATATGATGTCAAAACTTGCAGGTTGTGTTTCCCCACTCGCTTTCTCTTTCCGAACCAGATACACATCTTCACTCCTGGTCGATTTGTAGAGATAGCCTTTCACGTTCGTGCCTTTCGGCACAACGCAGAGAACATACTTTTCTTTCAAATTGTCCAAGTTGTCGAGCTCAACGATCTTGCCCGAGACCATGATGGCTACCGTGTCTGCCACCCTCTCCACTTCCGAGAGGATGTGGCTCGTGTACAGAACAGACCCGCCATCACTCGAAAGGCTTCTGATCATCTCCAGCACCCTGTTGCGCATGATTGGATCCAAGCCCCAGGTGGGTTCATCCATCAAGTACAGATCTGCCTTCTGTGAGAGAATGATCGAAAGATAAGTGAGTGTGGTCATACCATGAGAAAGGTTTGCGATCTTTTCTTTCAGAGGGATTCGAAATTCTTCAAGCAATGATAAAGCTTTCTTGGTGTCGAAATTGTCCGTGATCTGTTCAGCCGTTTTCACCATTCTTTCTACCGTCATGTACCGATAAAGTTCTTTTTGCTCAGGCAGGTAGCTGAAAGAACCGTTCAGAGAAATCGATCCAGAATCAGGTTTTCTCAAACCTAGTATGCACTTGATCGTTGTCGTTTTCCCAGCACCGTTTGGTCCGAGCAGTGCGAAGATTTCTCCCTTTTGAATTTCAAAGGAGACACCATCGACGGCTCGTTTGTTTCTATAACTCTTCACCAGATCTTTCACACTCAGGATCATCTTCTCGCCTCCCGTAGACTTGTTTCAACAGATGGATCAATCTCTCCAACTCGATCCCAACTTTTTTGCATTCTTCAGCCGCTTCCATGAACCTCTCTAAAGCCGCTTCGATTAAGCTTTCTTCATCGATTCTCCGCACGATGTATCCTTCTCCACGCACGGGTTCTATCACACCCTCCAACACGAGCTCTCTGTAGGCTCTCGCCACCGTGTTCACGTTCACGTTCAGATCTTCCGCAAGCGTTCTTATCGACGGCACGAAGTCTCCCGGTCTCAATCGGCCAGTGTGTATCAGCAGTTTCAGCCTGTCTTTTATTTGTTTGTACACAGGTACGTGCGAGGCGAAGTCAACTTTGAACCACAGAATTATCACCACTGTAATAGTACAATATTACAGTATGTCTATCAAGTGATACGAGTGTTTACTTGATTTTGGGCTTCTAAAAGTGGTAATTTAACGATTAAGAAATCTTTCACAAAGGAGGGTTTGGGATGCTCAGGGTACTTGGAGAAGCTTTTTCGAAGTTTGCTAGAAAGTACCTACCAGATGCTCTGATCTTCGCAATGATCCTCACTCTGCTCACATTCGTGCTCGGTATCGTGGTTCAGAAGAAGAGTCCCATCGACATGATCGTCTACATGGGTGATGGCTTCTGGGCTCTGCTTTCCTTCGCCATGCAGATGTGTCTGGTGCTCATGACCGGTCACATCCTGGCACAGACGAAACCCATGGCCCTCGTGCTCAAAACGATCGCTAAAGCTGCTGACACACCTTTCAAAGCAGTGGTATTGGCTTGTGTGGTGATGATCGTAACGAGCTATTTGAACTGGGGCTTCGGTCTGATCTTCACCTCCCTTTTGGCGATAGAAATCGCCAAGAACATGAAAGGCAAAGGTTTACATTATCCTCTCTTGGTCGCTTCTGCGTATTCGGGCTTTTTGGTTTGGCACGCTGGTTTTTCCGCTTCCGCACCCCTCCTCGTCAACACTAAAGGGCACTTCTTGGAAGCCAAGATCGGACTTATCCCAGTTTCTCAGACCATTTTCGCACCCATCGGTTATGTTCCAGTGATCGTGCTCCTTGTGACTCTGCCATTCATCATGGCTGGCATGCATCCTAAAAAGGAGCAGGCCATAGAAGTGGATCCAGCGGTGTTCGGAGAAAAGAAGGAACGACCCAAGAAGGATCCAGCCCAGATGACGCCCGCCGAAAAAATGGAGAACAGCTTCATCCTTTCCTTGATCATAGGTATCATCGGTTTGATATACATCTTCTATTACTTCTTCGTCAAGAAAGGTTCTTTGGACCTCAACATACTCAACTTCATCTTCCTCATGCTCGGAGTACTCTTGCACGGAACTCCAAGGAATTTCATCAACGCAGCCATCGAGGCTGGAAAAACTGTTTGGGCCATCGTGGTGCAGTTCCCATTCTATGCGGGCATCATGGGCATGATGACCAGATCTGGTCTGGCAGCGACCATCGCGAACTGGTTCGCATCTTTCTCGAACGCCAAGACCTTACCTCTCTACACTTACTGGAGCGCCGGTTTGATCAACCTATTCGTTCCCTCCGGCGGAGGCCAGTGGTCCGTTCAGGGACCCATCATGGTGGAAGCGGCCATGAAGATAGGTGCTTCCGTTCCAAAGGTGATCATGGGCGTCGCATGGGGAGACGCTTGGACCAACATGATACAGCCGTTCTGGGCGCTACCGTTGCTGTCCGTAGCGAAGCTCGAGATCAGGGACATCATGGGTTACTGTGTGGTAGCATTGTTGTGGAGCGGTATCGTCACGAGCATTCTGTTCCTCATCCTTTGAGGAGGTGGATTCATGAGAAAAATCTACATTGTTGGAGCCAAGAGAACTGCGATAGGCACCTTCGGTGGCACCCTGAAAGACATTCCCGCCGTACAGCTCGCAGTCACTGCGGCGAAAGCTGCCATGCAGCAGGCGAACGTCAAACCCGAATGGATCGACGAGACGATCGTTGGAAACATCCTGATGGCTGGTCAGGGCATGGGCCCTGGCCGTCAAGTTGGGATACACGCCGGAATCCCTGTGGAAAAACCTGGATACACCGTGAACATGCTCTGCGCCTCCGGAATGAAGGCCATCATGATCGGCGCGACGGACATCATGCTCGGTGAAGCCGATATCGTGCTCGCCGCAGGTATGGAGAACATGTCCATGGCACCGTACTTGCTCCCCAGAGCGAGGTTCGGTTACAGACTGGGCAACGGTGAGATCGTCGATCACATGGTCTACGACGGCTTAACGGACGTGTTCAACCAGTACCACATGGGTGTGACCGCGGAGAACTTGGTCGAAAGGTACGGCATAAGCAGGGAAGAACAAGACATGTTCGCCTACAAGAGTCAGATGAAAGCCAAAAAGGCCATCGAGACGGGCAGGTTCAAAGACGAGATCGCACCGATCGTCATAAAGGACAAGAAGGGCGACAAGATCTTCGATACGGACGAACATCCCAGGTTCGACATCACGCTCGAATCTCTCGCAAAGCTCAGACCAGCCTTCAAACCCAACGGTACGATCACGGCAGGCAACGCATCTGGTATAAACGACGGTGCCTCCGCAATTGTTGTGGCATCCGAAGATGCCGTGAAAAAGTACGGACTCAAACCCCTAGCCGAAATAATTTCTTTCGCCCAACACGGAGTCGATCCGGCGATCATGGGTATAGGCCCGGTTGGTGCCATAT
>CAYXCE010000175.1:3157-3560 GCA_964463395.1 uncultured Pseudothermotoga sp. | reverse complement strand
GACTGGTTATTCGTTCGAGGATGCCACCAGATCGACCGTGCGGGACGCGTTGGGAGAGATGATCGTCGAGCGTGTGAAAGATCATCTGAGCGAGATCGAGAGAGACATATTCCAGATGTGGCTCGATGGTTTCAGCTACGAAGAGATCCAGTCGATGTTGAAGGTGAATTTCAAGAAAGTGGACAACACGGTGCAGAAAGTGAGAAGGGTTCTGAAAGAAAAGATAGACCCAGTTCTGCTCGAAAAATTTTTCAACGAAGCTCGATCAATCTGAAGAGAGCAACTTTTCCAGCACGCCGTACTCCGAGAGTTCCTTCTTCAAGGCCTCCGAAAAGTTCTTTTTGTAAAGATCCACAGCTTCCGCCAAGTTGTTCAGAGCCAGATCGCAGACGATCAACATCGC
>CAYXCE010000175.1:0-3147 GCA_964463395.1 uncultured Pseudothermotoga sp. | reverse complement strand
GCCAAGATCTGTTCGTTGGGTTTTTCCCGTTCCATGAGGCTCAACAAGACCAATCTCGCTTCGGCGAACCTTTCCAGATTGATGAGCAGTGAGGCCAGGTTCACGTAAGCCACCGTGAAGACAGGATCGCAATCTATGGATTTTCTATAGCATTCCACAGCTTCGGCGAACCTTTCCATGCGAGCGTAAACGTTGCCGAGGTTGTTCCAAACCTCCGGGGTCTGACGGATCTTCAGACACTCTCTGTAGAGTTTTTCGGCTTCTTCCAATTTGTTTTCTTTACTTGCCTGCAGGGCTTTTTCGAAGATCTCCTCGATCATCTCAACATGCTCCTGGTGTAGTACACCGTGTCGGAGAAGATCTCCTGCGCCAATCTCACTTCGAACTTCACTGGGACGATGTCTGAGGGCACGGGTCTGGTCCTGGTGAATTTGACGTTCCACACGGGTTGGAGTATTTCGAATTTCGAGCTGAAATGACCGAAACCTCCGCTCAGAAGAACTTCTTCGCTCGGTTCACCAATGGTGAAGATGCGCACGTTCTTTCCCCTCAAGCTCACCACGTCGGTTCGTTTCAACTCTCTGATGTCTTTCAGGACCACAGCGTAGCTATCACCACGCTTCAGTGTCGGCAAAACTCTCTTCAGGAAGTCTTTTTCTGCGTTCACCCAGGTGGCGGCTCTGTGAGTCAAGCTGAGTTCGGAAAATACCGGTCCACCGCCCTCGCGCACCTGGATCATGTCTCCAATCATCGGGATCGGGTCTGAAAACATGTTTTCGACTCGGACTGAGAGGACCACCTTGTCCTGTTCGAAGCTGAGTGAATCTATCTTGACCACTATGGGTTCTTTACCCTTGAAGGGAAAAATGTGAACGCTGTGGCCTTTGAAATCTGTCACCATCAGGAAAGGATAGTTGTACTCCATCGTGATGTGATGCTCTGAAAACTTGCCAACCTCGAAGATACCGTCTTCACTGACCAAAAAGAGGGTGTCGTCTTTGAGGATGAAAGGTTCGTCAAAAAGTGTGAGCTCGAAGCACCAAGCACCGTGCGCGGGCATTTCCAAAATTTTTTTCATGCTGAAATCGAAGAGCACGAGCCTGTCTTTGAAGATGTCCAGAATCCAGATACCTTTCAAGCCGATCTCTATGTCCTGAATCGAGTAGAAATCGTCCAGATCGAAGAACTTGAGCTTTCCAGATTCGAGGCAGAATATCTTGTCCACATCCGCACCCCAGAGTCTTCCGAGTCGATCGAACCCCGCGAGGATGGGTCTTATGAAACCTGAATGAACGATCTCGGTCTGGCCGTTCGATGGGTCGAACACCGCCAGTTTGTCTTCGCCCGCGATGTAGATCCGTTTGAAAGCGTGATGAACGATGCTTTCTGGTTTGAAGGTGAGTTTGTGAACGGTGTAACCAGACGTGCCGTGTTCGATCAACCGGTTGTTGACTTTATCGGCGATGTAGACGCTGCGCCCCAGAGCGGTCATCGAGACGGGGGAGTAGAAGTATTCCACGCCTTTTTTGAAACCGTCTATCTTCAAAACTTCTTGAAACAGACTCGGTGTTGAAGCAATCAAGGGTGCGGTGAAGGTTTCTATCTCCTTCACGAGGGATATCGCTTCGTCTTTAGTCGGAGCGATGACCAGTATGGTTTTCAGATCTTCCAAAGCTTTTTCCACAGCACCCGTATCGATGTCCAGTTTCGAAGTGAAGAACCAAAATTCGGGAATATCTGTGATGTAGATCAGGCCGGAGAGCGCCTGAGACATCGTTTCTCTGGCTGTCAACACGTCCCCACCGTACCAGGCTTCCAATGCGCGTGCGAACAGGATCCTGGCCTCTTCTTCGGTGGTGATGGCGAAACAAACTGAAGCGATCAACAACAGAACGGTCAGGATCGACCTCATTTTTTCTTCACCATTGCGATGAGATCAGTCTTTCTCTCAGTTCCATGCATCAATCTTTCTATGTTGTCTGAATGTCTGAGCGTTGAGAGAGTGGCCAATAGAAAGAACAGAACGGCGATGTTTTTGTTGAAGAACACGGCAACGAAAGAAGCCAAAAACAGACTCACGATGGAAGCCACAGAAACGTACTTGGTGAGGATCGTGAGAAAGAGCCAGCTTCCAAGAAAGGTGAAACCGCACACTGGACAGAGCGCGAAGAACACGCCACAGGTGCTCGCAACGCCCTTACCACCCTTGAATTTCAAAAACACGGGAAAGTCGTGCCCCAGAACGGCGCTCATGGCCGCGATCCCGATGAATATTTTTTCGTACTGATAGATCTGTGCGAAGACCAACACGGGAATGAAGGTCTTCAACGCATCCAACACCATGCAAGAAAAACCTATGACCGGTCCTGCGGCCCTCAGTGCGTTGGTGCCCCCTACGTTTCCACTGCCGATCTTTCTGACGTCCACTTTTTTCAGTTTCGGTAGAAGGTAGCTGAAGGGAATCGCACCACACAGATAACAGATCAACGCCACCAGAAAATATTCCAAGATTTCACCTCCGCTGCTTGAATTCCAGAAAGATCGGTGAACCCATGAAGGGATCCACCCTCTCTCTAATGAGCCTTTGGAGCATCCTTTTTCCTTCTTCTCTGATCCCTTCTTCCCTGTTCACCGTGACGACGAACTTCGGTGGTTTGATCTTCACCTGTTTTATGGAATAGATCTTCACACTCTCCAGACTCGGTGCGAGCACGGGAAGTTGCATCAACAACCTGTTCAGTTTTGTTTGTTCCACCCTTCTGCAATAGGAACTGTAAGCTTCATCTATCGCGGTTAAGAGCTGTTTCAATCCCTGTTTTTTGATCGCACTCGTGAACACGACTCTACAAAAATTCGCAAAAGGCATTTCTGCTCTGACCGCACGTTCGTAATCGGACATCTTCGAATCAACAAGATCGAACTTGTTCACATCGATCACCAAGGCTTTGCCGCGATCGAGTATGAGGCCTGCGATCCTCTTGTCTTGTCGGGACACACCCTCCACAGCGTCGATGAGCAGTACCACCACGTCCGCAGATTCTATAGCGTCTATGGCGCGCTTCACACTGAAATATTCCAAGCTCTTTTTCTCTATCCTGCTCTTACGTCTCAGGCCCGCCGTGTCTATGAACACGTATCTTTTACCAT
>CAYXCE010000174.1:0-3601 GCA_964463395.1 uncultured Pseudothermotoga sp. | reverse complement strand
TTTCAATTCCTCCCTCGCCACCAATCCAGATATGTTGAACTGCCTCCTCAGTGCGGCAACTTCGGCAACCTTTTGAATCATCGCCGTTGGATAACGCCTCCAAGCGTCCGTGCTGTGCCAATATTCGTTGAAGTCCACGAACACTATCACGGGTGGTCGTTTCTTGTGTCTTGCGATCGCCCAAGCTCCTATGATCGAACCTCTCCTGATACCAAACTTGTGTTTCACCTCCAACTTCGATGCGTCGATTTCGAATTCGTCTCCTTCTCTCACCACGGCCGAAACGATCCCGTCGAAATCTTCATCTCTCATGGCGATCTTGAGATATCCATCTCTGGTGGTGATGAAGTTGATCTTTCCATCTTCCTTGGTCATGACTATCTCTCTGGTGAGTGGATCTAGGTTGTACTTTTCACACACCGCAGCGAAGAGTTTCAATTCTTGTTCTGTGACGTCTTGCGGCGCGATGGTTTTCAGAACATCCAGTTCATTCCACACGATTTCGACCCCCTTCGGCTAGTTCACTACATGTCTATCTTACCATAGACCATACTCCATTTCAAGCCCCCTCGCCTACGAAAAGATCAACCCAGGCAAAATGAGTATGGACAAATTATCCCAAAAATGCTAAACTGTCTTTGGGAGGTGTACCAGATGAGTTTCGAACAGTTCGGCCGGAGGCTGGCGGAACTCAGAAAAAAGAGAGGTTTGACACAAGAACAGCTGGCGGAAAAGCTGGGTGTACACGTGACGCACATAGCGAAGATCGAGATAGGTTTGAGGCTTCCGAGCGTGCAGCTGCTCAAGAAGATATCCGAGGTTTTGGACGCGTCTTTGGACGATCTTTTCGGTATACCGAAGATACGTGTTGAAAACATTCATTGGCTGAACGAAGAGGACTACAAGATGATCCCCGTGTTCGAGGGGGTGGCGGCTGGGTCTGGGAGGATACCCGACGGAACACCGGTCGATTTCATGCCGATACCCAAATCTTGGAGGGGCACGTACGCGGTGGTGGTTTATGGAGACTCTATGGAGCCGGAGTTCTACGAGGGAGACAGGGTGATAGTGAACCCGTACGCGTCGTTCGAATCAGGAGACAGGGTGGTGGTGATATTCGACGATGGGGACGAAGCGAAAGCGGTGGTGAAGATCTTCAGGCGCCAGAACGGCATGGTGTTTCTGGAGAGTTTGAACAAGAATTATCCACCCATAGTGGTCACGCCGCAGATGGATCTGTTGTTCGTTGGAAAGGTGATAGGACTGTTCAGAAGATATTGAATCGACACCTCGGCGACTTTCAGACCGATCGAAAATCCCGCGGTGAGTGGTGATATTATCAAGTATAAAAATTGCAAGCTTTGTTCTTTCACTACCAAGATCGTTTAAAGAAACGGGGAGCTGATTCGATGAATCTTCGAACCGTTAAAGATAAAGATGGTGTTTTTACAAAGGAACCACCAAAACTGTCAGATTTTCTTCAAAAGCGCGTTCTCAAATCGCTCTTTTTGATCGCGACGATCCTTTCGATCCTGCTCTTCGTTGTGACCTTCTATTCAACGTGGAAAAACTTTCAGAATCAAGAGATGGTGAGTGTCGCTCAACTCGAAAGAGATTGGTCCAGCAAGATAGATTCTTTCGGCAAATTTTTGAACGTTCTTTCGGACCAGTTCAAAATTTTTCAAGATGAATATTGCACAATGAACTTGCTCCGTTCGATCTACGAGAATCATTCTCCCCTCTTCGTCAATCCAACTTTCGCTCGCGCGGATGGAAAGATGTTTTCCTACCCATTCTACGATTACGGACCAGATTACGATCCGAGAAAAAGACCTTGGTACCAGACAGCCTTAAAAGATCCAGAAAACTACGTCGTCGTGAAGCGTTTCACGCATGCCACGCTGGACGAACCGGCCATCGCGGTGGCGAAGGCCGTGCTCGATGAACAGAAAAATCTTCTCGGCGTGCTGGCGTTGGACCTCGTCGCGAGCCGCATAGCCGAGACTTTGCTCGTGAATGACTCTTACATTCTGGATGAAACCGGTCAGATCATCGCCAAGAAGGGTGAGGTGAAAGCGCTTTTCAAACCGGATCCGACCAAGGGAAAGCAGCTGGTGATTCGAACTTTCGGACTGACACATTACATCGCCAAACCTTCCATCTTCGGAACGTACGTGGTCGTCGAACACGACTTTTCTCAGCACGTTTGGTCGGCTTTGATGCCTCCTTCGATCGTTTTCGGGACTGTGTTCATCGTGAGCCTGTTCATCTTCAGCAAGTTGAGAAGAGATTTGAAGAGGGCCGTGATAGACCCGATAGAAAAAGTCGTTGAAGCCGCCAGAAACTATCTATCCGCTGGGCAGTTCGATCTTCAGCAGATTCAAGATCCCGTCCACGAGGTCAAAGTTTTGGTGGATGAACTTTCAGACATGGTCACGATCATCGAAGCGCAGATAGAAGAGCTCAAAGCCAGCTACGACGAATTGGAGAATTCCCAGCTACAGCTCGAAGAAGCGTTTCAGAATCTGGAGAAAAAGCAAGAAGAAATAGAAGAAGCTTACAGAATGTTGACAGAAAAGCTCGGCATGTTGGTCGAAGGTTTCGACGAACCGACAGGAAAACACATCGAGAGGGTGAAGAAACTATCGAAATTCTTGGCTGAAAAGCTGAATCTGCCGGAAAGTCTGGTCAAACAGATAGAACTCTACGCGCCACTGCACGACGTGGGCAAAGTGCTCGTGCCGAAAGAGATTTTGAACAAGCCCGGCAGATTGACAAAAGAAGAGTTCGAGCTGATGAAAAAACACGTTCTCTGGGGGGCCAAACTGTTCGAGAACGACGATAGGTTCACCGTGGCCAGGAACATAATCCTTTACCACCACGAAAGGTACGATGGGTCTGGATATCCCTTCGGACTGAAGGACGGCGAGATACCCATAGAAGCTCAGATCGTTGGTCTGGTGGATGTGTACGACGCTTTGAGGTCCGAAAGACCTTACAAGAAAGCCTTGAGCCAAGAAGAAGCTTTGAAGATCATCCTTCAAGGAGACGAAAAGACTCCTCCAAGACAGTTTTCACCCGAGCTGCTCAAAGTTTTCGAAGAGCACGCACAGCAGATAGAAAAAATTTGGGAAAGCGGCTGAAAGGCCGATAATCTTTTAAAGGAGGGAACAAGGGTGAGAAGTTTGAGAAGTAAGATGCTCATGACCATCTTGGCTCCAGTGATCGTTCTTTTGGCTGGGGTAGCGTTGATCTTGTATTTTCAAACCCAGCAGACCTTGGAAAGCCTCGTTCAAAATTCGGCGCAAAAAATAGTTGACAAATCCGCCAACGTGGTGAGCGAATGGATCAACGGCATCGTGAAGGAAGTACAATTGTTCGCCGAACGAGTCGTGGTGAGAAACGCGCTCAAAACGGGAGATTGGAAAGATCTGATGGAAACAGATCTGAAACAAAGATTGGCGACCAGACCACACTTCGAAATGTTTTTCATAGCCTATCCAGACGGTAGCGCCCCAACCACGATGGGAAACGTCGCTAACGTCGCAGACAGAGATTATTTCATCAAGATCATGAAATAAGGAGCGGGTGTCGTAGTGAG